>NZ_JAHXNQ010000008.1:0-278807 GCF_023148575.1 Pseudomonas sp. EYE_354 | reverse complement strand
TGATGGAGGATTATCTGAAGTTCATCGCGAATCGTCGGTTGTCGCAGATTGGGTTGAAGGAAGAGTACCCAGGGACGACTAACCCGTTCCCGTGGATGAGCGAGATTATGGACTTGAAGAAAGAGAAGAATTTCTTTGAGACTCGGGTGATTGAGTATCAGACGGGTGGGGCGTTGAGCTGGGATTGATCCAGAGCCAAGCAACACAGAGAAGCCCTGACTTGTTCAGGGCTTTTTAATGCCCAGTGGATTGAATACCACCAAACAGTCATAGGCCATGCCCTGTTAGTTAATAAGTCGGGCGAAGCCTTAAAGTGGGCATACTGGCGGAAGCTCACCCATCAATTCCGAATAAAACAGCGAATTTACTGACCTAGGTGCCCGTCGCATCCGACCAACACGTAGGAAATTTCGTAGACTCAATAGTGGCTACTCAGTATCGTCCGAGGGTTTTCTACCCTCGGCGGCTGTATGGATACGCAAAAAGTTAATACCGGATGGAGCGACGCGGAGCTTGAAGCTTCCGTGGATGCTTATCTCAAAATGTTGAAGCTGGAGGACGCTGGCCAGCCGTACAAAAAATCGGTCGAACATGCCCTTTTACGCACTGGCCCGCTAAGCGCTAGGTCCTCAGCGTCAGTCGACTATCGCATGCGCAACATTTCCGCCGTGTTTGAGACGTTGAATCAGAAGCCGATTGCTGGTTATACCGCTGCAAATAATGTCGGCTCTAGAATCGTCTCTCGTATCATCCGAATACTCGCGCAGCGGGGCATCGTTGAATCTCAAGACAACGCCCCAACTTTTGATGAAGTGCTACTGGAACGGCGTGCAGCAAAGCTTCAAAGCAAACCTATCAAGACCAAACCAGAAGGCATTGCTACTCCCCATCAGGTCAGTACCACCAGCACATCCTACGTACGAGCCCCGGAAGTACGTGCGTGGGTACGTCAGCAAGCGGCAGGTATTTGCGAGGGTTGCGGGTTGTCCGCGCCGTTTAAGCTGGACGACGGCCAGCCATTTCTTGAAGTACATCACGTCAAGCACCTGGCCCAGAAGGGTTCGGATCGCATCACCAATGCTGTAGCCTTGTGCCCCAATTGCCATCAGCGTTGTCACCGGTCGAGTGATCGGGAGGCTTTCACCGAGGAGCTTTACGCCAAAATCGGAAGATTGGCACGGGAGTAGACTCCTGCTGTCACACCTGATGCACGTTCAAAACTATTAGATAGGACCGAGGCCAACCCGTGACCCAAGACATGCTCGAAGCCGGCCCCGTAGACGCCAAAGTACTCTCTGTCTTTGACTTCGACGGCACCCTCACCCACCACGACAGTTTCGTGCCCTTCCTCAAGTTTGCCTTTGGCACCGGTGAGTTCTATGGCCGGATGGTCAAGCTGGCGGTGCCGGGGCTGCGCTTTTTGGTGCGGCAGATCAGCCGGGATGAGTTGAAGGCGCAGTTGATCCGCACCTTTATGACCGGGGTGGAGAAGGCGTGGGTGCAGCAGAAGGCCGAGGAGTATTGCCAGCGCAACTGGGCGCGGTTGATGCGTCCGGCGGGGGTGTTGTCGGTGGAGCAGGAGTTGGGCTCGGGGGCGGTGGTGACGCTGTGTTCGGCGTCGCCGGCGTTGGTGTTGCAGCCGTTTGCCGATCGGCTGGGGATCAAGTTGATCGGGACTGAGCTTGAGGTGGTCGACGGGGTGCTGACCGGCAAGCTCACCGGCAATAATTGCCGCTGTGAGAACAAAGTGCTGCGGCTTGAGGCGGTGTATGGCGACCTCGGGGAGTATCGGCTGCGGGCCTGGGGCGATACGCGTGGCGATCGGGAGTTGCTGGCGGCGGCGCAGGATGCGCATTTTCGGCATTTTCATGCCAAGAAGAAAAAGCGCGCTCGGTTGCAGCGCTGATGCCGGTGATGGGGTTGGCCGTCAGACCGGGTCGCCCCCCCTTGGCTGCCTCGCTGGGGCTTGAGAGCTCCCACGGATTGATGTGAGCGCAGGCTTGGCCAGATTCGGCGCCGTAGCCGCTGATATTTGCGTAGTATCGCGCTATTCCACTCACGGACCCGAGCCCCATGAAATTCGACACGGCCTACAGCCTGAGTCTCGATGACAAGCTGTCGATCTACGACGTGCGAGACCTGAATTTCGACGAAACCACCGCTTACGATTCGGAACAGGACAGTTTCCTGTGCCCTGACGATGCCTGCCGCGCGGCGTTCGATGCGCGCAATGCGTTGAGCACCTTCAACGCGAAAAACGTCAACTATGTGCGTACACCGCACTTCAAGAACAAGACCAGCACCCTGCACATCGAGGGTTGTCGCTACGCCACCACGCACAAAGCCGCTGCCGGCGAACACGACGACGAGCGCGAAGACCACTTCCCGTCGGAATTTGTTTTGGTACGCCGTACCTACAAGCGCAAAACGCCGATTGCCGGGGTGGACGCCGTTATTAGCCCACAAGGTCCAGCGAAAATTCTGTCAGGCAGCCCCAGTGCCTCGGTGGCCTTCAGCGATAGCCCCCCGGATAAAACCAGCGTGTTTGCTCACCCGGTGGAATGCTACGTCTCCAATATCGACGACAAGGACAGGCTCAAGCGCATGCCGCTGAAGATCGGCGAGCACACAGCAACCTATTGGACGTTTTTCAAGAAAATCGAATACCTGCAAGACAACAAGGGCCTGATCTACTGGGGCAGAATCAAGGCGATCAAGGACTACACCAGCAGCTTTCGCATCGACTTCGAAAAGAAGGTATGGCTCGACAGGAAGCCCTACTCGGTCAACGTCTACCTGAGCAAAAAACTCATTGAGAACTACCGCAAGCGCACGGCGTTCCTGGAGCAGATCAAGGCCGCGGTGGACAGCGAACGCGCGTTGTATTGCTTCTTCTACGGTGTGACGCCTGAACTGAAACAGGTACCCAGCAAGAAGCATCCCGAGCAGACGTTCGGGGTGTTCAGCGCGAATATCGAGAACCTGGATCATCTGATTATTCGAGAGGCGCCGGGGGTGGAGTGACGGGTGGCTGAAAAGCCCTCAAAAAAATCCAGTTGATGAGCGGTCAAAACAACTGTACAAAAACACAGTATAGTTTGTCCTCCCCGTCGAACCCTGGAGAAACCCCATGTCCTCTCTGGCAATGAGCTCTTTCGTAGAACAGCAGATCGTCCTGCACCAATTCACCGCCAAACACAGCGTACAGGCCCGGGTCATGCTGGGTTGGAGCCAGGAAGACCTGGCGCGTCAGGCCGGCGTGGCTGTCACGTTGGTACGGCAGTTTGAAGGCCAGGGCGATGTCGATGATCAAACCCGTTTGAGCCTGGCATTTCGGTTGGAAGCGGAAGGTCTGGTGTTTTTCCCAGGGTTCGCGCCGGGGTGGGGCATGAGCGCTCGCCGATTCAGCAGCACCGCCAGCGAGCCCGTTACACAGGGGGTTATCTCTCGGCTGATGGGCTCGACAGCGCTCTCCATTGAGTCATCAGGCTCGCTACCCAATGGTGCGTAGCGTCCGGGTCCGCGCCCTCAACCAGCGGTTCAGCCAGGGCTGGCCCCTCGATGGTGGCGCCGGCGCCTGCGGTACTCAGGATGCGGATGTTAGAGGCCGTGCCCCGCGTGCGTCAGGCGACAGGTAACTCTGTATCCCTGCACGAGCGCCGCAAGCGCGTCCTTGGACCACCGCGCGCCGTAGAACCATAGCGTCGTGCCATCCCCCAATGGCTCACCCAGCCTTGGGTAACCGTGCCAGCAAGCCGAATGGAACGCCGCACTCCGGCTGTCCGATACCAGGGCATCCAGTTGATGGTCATTGAGCAAGTCATCGATTTCATTACGGGCGTGCAGGTTGAACTGCAGGGTTTCATCAAGCGAGCGCGCAAAGACCGGCACCAGATGTGCCCCGGCTTGCCGCAGGACGTTTAGCGCACGAATGAAGCACGCACGGTGCTCAATGGAGCCGAGATCATATCGGTCGGCAAAGCCCACACGCTTGCCAGCCAATACCTTGGCGGCAGTCAGGGTGCTGTTGTTCTGTACCAGGGGTACCTCCACCATCACCGGCCCCCGAGGCTCGATCCCGCCTGAAGCAATGAGCGACAACGCAGGGTCACGCACAGGCTTCAGCGAGAGCGCCGGTGCGTCATAGCCGGGTATGGGCGTACCTTTCTCGGGTAGAAGTCGAGGATGGGGCGCGCTCCCAAAATCAATGCTGGACGGGCTTGCAGAGCGCGAGGCGACGAGCGATGAGCAGGCTGGATCGCGTGCCGGCCCCCATTCCGCCGGGCATACCAACCCCAATGTCCAATGTGTAGTGCATTTTCCGGCCATCAGGACCGCCCCTGAACAGTAATTTTCCGGGGATCATCGCACCCTTCACTGACGCCTGTCGCAGCCCTGAAACAGCTTGAAAACTCCTTTTTCCGACACCTCGGCCTTCAACTCACGAGTTGCTCCTGTGTGCCCTCACCCTGGGTTTCCACCTCCAACCACCAGGCATGCCCGCGCTCAGGCTGGCTCAGGCTGAACGCCTGGCCCATCGGCGGTGTGGTAATCGACACATTACGTTCCCACGCCAGCGCCATGATGCGGTCAAACGGTTCGTGCCAGGCATGGAACGCCAGGTCGAAAGTGCCATTGTGAATCGGCAGCAGCCAACGCCCTTTAAGGTCGATATGCGCCTGTAAGGTTTGCTCCGGCTGCATGTGCACATGGGGCCAGTCGACGTTATAGGCGCCGGTTTCCATCAGCGTCAGGTCGAACGGGCCGTACTGTTCACCGATGCGTTTGAAGCCATCGAAATAACCGGTATCACCACTGAAAAATATCCGCCGCGCACCGTCAACTATCACCCAGGAACACCACAGCGTCTGGTTGGCATCAAACAGCCCACGCCCGGAAAAGTGCTGCGCAGGCGTCGCGACAAAACGGATGCCGTCCACCTCGGTGCCCTGCCACCAATCCAGTTGACGCACCTTGCTGGCCTCCACGCCCCATTTGACCAGGATGTCGCCCACGCCCAACGGGGCAAGAAAATAACGGGTCTTGGCGGCCAACTGGACGACAGCCTTGCGATCAAGATGATCGTAATGGTTGTGGGAAAGAATCACCGCCTCCAGGGGCGGCAGCGCTTCAAGACTGATCGGCGGCTCATGAAAGCGTTTAGGCCCAGCCCAACTGAACGGCGAAGCGCGCTCGGCAAACACGGGGTCGGTCACCCAGAATTTGCCGCGCATTTTCAACAGTACGGTGGAATGCCCAAGGCGAAACACGCTGTGATCCGGCGCTGCCAGCAGCTGTTCGCGCGTCAGCGGTTGCACCGGGATCGTCCCTACCGGCCGTGTGCTGCGCGGTTTGTTGAACAGCATGTTCCAGAAAATACGTAAGGTTTTGCCAAAGCCGCCGTGCTGCACAGGGGCCTCATTACTGAAGGGCGACTTGCCCTGCTCGGCAGTAGATGACGCGTCGACACGGGATGAGACGATGGCCATTGCAAAGTGACTCCTACGGTCCGCAGAAAAACTACACTGCACAGTGTAGTTTCAAGATTGCAACAAAATCCGGAGCAAGTAAACTACCGAGTGTAATTTTCCTTCAAGAGCCGAACGCCACCCATGACTGCCCCTCAACGCCTCACCGACCGCAAACGTCAAGCCATCGTGGCTGCGGCCATCGCTGAGTTTCGCGATAACGGTTTCGAGGTCACCAGCATGGACAAAATCGCCGCCACTGCCGGGGTGTCCAAGCGTACGGTGTACAACCACTTCCCCAGCAAGGAAGAATTGTTTGCCGAAATTCTTCATCAGCTCTGGGCCAGCAGCGTCGCGCAACTGGACGTTAACTACGCCAGCGACCGCCCCCTGCGCGAGCAGTTACGTGGGCTATTGCAGGCCAAGATGAAGATGATGTCGGACGCTAACTTTCTGGACCTGGCCCGCGTGGCTATCGCCGCCACCATCCATTCGCCGGAACGTGCCCAAGACATGGTCACCCGCCTGAGCCAACGCGAAGAAGGCTTCACCCAATGGGTACGCGCGGCCCAGGAAGACGGCCGCCTGTCCTGCACCGACCCGGCATTTGCCGCGCACCAGATCCAGAGCCTGCTCAAGGCGTTTGCGTTCTGGCCACAGATCACGCTGGGTCAACCAACCCTCGATGCGGCCAACCAGGCCAGTGTGATCGAGTCCGCCATCGACCTGTTCCTGGCCGGTTACGAAGTCTCGCGCCCTCAGCCCCAGTAACACCCTGTTGCGTGCGCGACATTTCAGGTCGCTTTTGACGCTTTCGCCCTGTCATTTGCGCAAATGGCCTCTAAGGACACTGATTAATACCCCGCCGATCACTGACAATATTCACCGGGATTATCCGATCAACGGCTAATCCAACGCGCGCGTACCGCCGTACAGGTAAAAAGCAGTTGAACCGGACATTTATGGAAAACAGACAAGGCAAAGGGCTTTCGTTTGCCAGGCGTATCTACAGGCCAAGAATCATCGGCGCCGCCATGTGCAGCATCGGTGTGACTGCGGCCCTGTATCCGTTGGCGATGCCGGACTGGGTCTGGGCCTTGCTGCTGGTCAATGGTTTTGTCTGGCCCCACTTGGCGTATCAACTGGCAACCCGCGCCAAAGTCCCCTACGACGCCGAACAGCGCAACCTGATGTATGACGCGTTATTCAGCGGGTTCTGGGCTGCGACCTTGCAGTTTACGCCGCTCATCACGGTGACCCTGCTGTCGATGGTGTCGATGAACAACGTCGCCGCTGGCGGCAAGCACCTGCTGTTACGCGGTGCACTGGCCCAACTGCTCGGCGTCGGGGTCGCGGGGTTGCTGTTTGGTGTGCACTTGAACCCCAGCGTCAACATGGCGCAGGTTTACGCGTGCCTGCCAATGCTCACCCTCTACCCGATGGCCATCGGCATGGTCTGCTATCAATTGGCGATCAAACTGTCGGAACACAAGCGCGCCCTCAGCGCCTTGAGTCGTATCGACAGCCTGACCGGCCTGCTCAACCACGGCTCTTGGAAGGACCTGTTGCAGCTCAAGTACCATGAGTGCCAGCAGCAGCGAAGCAGTGCCACCATTGCGCTGATCGATATTGATCACTTCAAACAGATCAACGACACCCACGGCCATATTGTCGGTGACGCCGTGCTACGCCAACTGAGCCTGGAGCTGCGACGCAACCTGCGGCAAAACGATCTGGCCGGCCGTTACGGCGGTGACGAGTTTTGTGTGATTCTTCCGCAAATGCGCCTGGAAGAAGCCGCGCGCATCATGGAAGGCATGCGTGAAACCTTCAGCAATTACCGCGCGCCCCATATCCCGGAGCTGCGCGTGAGCCTGAGCATCGGCCTGGCGGATTTCCAGCCCGCCTTCACCGACGCGGCCATGTGGCTCAATGCGGCGGATCGGGCCCTGTATGCCGCCAAACATACGGGTCGGAACCGGGTCAACCTCAGTGACACGCGGGTTGCCCAGTTCGCATGAATTTGCCCTGATGCACATCGCCTGAACCGTCCGCCCTGCCCTCGACAATAGCAAAATGCCGCCACTGGTCGCCTACCCAAAAAAGGTCCTCCTCCCGGAGCGAACTTCTTGTCAGGCTGATCACTCTGAACCCGTTGTTCCCCCCTCTGTCAGCACCAGGAAGTCTGACAATGAGCATGCCAACCGTGAGGCCCAGCGCCTACGGGGGTACGCGAATAATCAGGGATACCTCATACGCTTGCTTGTCCGAGCCCGCGAACATGCTATTCAACGCGCATAAAAAAACCATCAGCACGCTGCAACACACCCTTGCCCAACAGACAGGCCTGCTGGACGCCATCGAGCGCTCCATGGCTGTGATCGAATTTGATCTGCAAGGCCATGTGCTGCGCGCCAATGACAACTTCCTGAACACCCTGGGTTACCGCGCCGAGCAAGTCCTTGGCCAGCCCCACCGTATGTTCTGTACGCCTGCATTCGCCCGCAGTGCCGAGTACAACCAACTGTGGTCGAACCTGCGCAACGGCCAATTTCAATCAGGGACGTTCGAACGCGTGGGCCACCAGGGTCAGTCAGTGTGGCTGGAAGCCAGCTACAACCCGGTACGTGACTTTACGGGCCAGGTGGTCAAGGTGGTGAAGTACGCCATGGATGTCACCCCGCGCCTGCAAGCCGAAAGCGAAGCCAACGCCAAACTTCAAGCGATTGGCCGGGCGATGGCGGTAATCGAGTTCAACCTCGACGGCACCATCATCACCGCCAATGCCAATTTCCTGCAGCGCATGGGCTACAGCCTTGCGCAGATCCAAGGCAAGCATCACCGTTTGTTCTGCCCGCCGGAGCTGGTCAACAGCACGGCCTATAAGGAGTTCTGGCAGCGCCTGAACCAGGGCGAGCTGTTCAGCGGCCAGTTCGAACGCGTGGATAAAAACGGTCATACGGTCTGGCTCGAAGCCAACTACAACCCGGTGTACGACGCCAGCGGCCAGCTGTGCAAAGTGGTCAAATTCGCCTCTGACGTGACCGCAAGCGTGCAACAGCACGCGGCCGATGCTGCCAGCGCGGCGCAGGCGTACCACATTTCCCTGAGTACCCGGGACATCGCCGAAAAAGGCGCCGAGGTGATCCAGCAGAGTGCCAACGGCATGCGCGAAATTGCCGCCGACATCGACGGTTCATCGCAACTTATCGCCAAATTGGGTGAGCGATCACAGCAGATCACCACCATCGTCAACACCATTCGCGGCATTGCCGACCAGACCAATCTGTTGGCGCTCAACGCAGCAATCGAGGCCGCACGCGCCGGTGAGCAAGGACGCGGATTTGCCGTGGTGGCCGACGAAGTCCGGCAATTGGCGGCACGCACCAGCGGCTCAACGGCGGAAATTTCCAGCATGATCGCGATGATCCAGAACGAAACCCGCTTGGCCATCGAGAGCATGGACGGCACCCGCGACCGCGCCGCCCAAGGGGTGGATCTGGCCAATCGGGTCGGCAGTGTGATTCTGCAGATTCGCGAGGGCACCAGCGAGGCGGTACAGGCGGTGAGTGCGTTTGCCAGTGAGCGCGCCGGGCGCTAAGCAGGTTACGGGTTATTCATGGGTAAGACAGGTCGCCAGGGTTATAGTCAATCCCTGTCTTAACGATGATGACCCGAGCCCGCCATGCACTCAGAAAAGCCCGACACAGCGCCCGTTGACCACCTGCGCTTCCACCGCGCCCATGCCCATTTGGCGCCCACCTTCGGCAACGACACCTTTGCGCTCAAGGCCGAAGCGTTCGCCCGTTTCTTCGGCACGCCGACCTTCCTCGGCGCGCAAACCGCCATCGTGGTGCTGTGGGTGGCACTGAACGCCACCGGCATCACCCACTTCGACGTGTACCCGTTCATCCTGCTCAACCTGGCCTTCAGCCTGCAATCGGCCTATGCCGCACCGTTGATCCTGCTGGCCCAGACCCGGCAAGCGGCACGGGACAAGGCCCAGTCAGACGCCGACGCGCAACACCGCGAGGCCCTGGCCATCGCCAATACCGAACGCCAGGCCCAGGCCGCGCAGACCACCAGACAGCTGCTGGAACTGCTCGAACAAAACACCCGGCTCACAGAGATGACCAAACAACTGACGGAACACATCGAAACCCTGACGTGTGAAATGCATGAGCATTTTGTGAGAAAAACCTGAAGCCCAGGTCGGTGGAGTGCGCCCTAAACGCTCATTTATTCAACAGGCGCACATGCCGTCCCAGTTCATCAAACAACGTCACCACCGAGCGTAACGCCCGGCAGTCGGGACGCGTGAGCAACCACAGCGCCGTGTCGTGCCCTGCCAATGCCGGCCCCAGCGGTTGCAGGGCGTCATCCAACAAAAAGTCGGGCAACGCCGCCACGCCGAGCCCGGCCCGCACCAGTTCGGTCACCGACAACATGCTGTTGCAACGATAGCCAGGGCGCACGCCCGGCAGGTGTTCGCGGCGCCAGGCGACGGTGGGGTGGTCGGGCAGGAAATCATCCGGGGCGATCCAGGCCAACTCAGCCAGCTCGCGATCGGCATGGCGCCGGGCATAGTCGGCATTGGCACACACGACGTATGACACAGTGCCGAGGCAGCGTCCTACAAGATGCTCCGGTGGCGTCTTGGTCAAGCGCAGGGCGATATCCGCATCGCGACGGCTGAGGTTAGCGAAATCATTGGAGGTACTCAGCTCCAGCGTGAGCGCCGGGTACTGTGGCATAAAGTGCGCCAGCGCCGGCAGCAGCAGGCCTTGCAACACCGAGTCGGTGCAGGTCAGGCGCACCGTGCCGCTGATCACTTCACCCCCCTGCTCCACGCCAATGCGCGCCGCTTCCAGGGCCTGTTCGGCACGCTCGGCCTGTTGCGCCAGGTCTCTGGCCAGGCTGGTGGGCAGGTAACCGGCGCGGCTTTTTTCAAACAGCGTCTGGCCCAGCGCCGCTTCCAGACGCCGCACCGCGCGGAACACTGTGGACACATCCACCCGCAGCAACGCCGCGGCCCGCGCCAGACTGGCGCCCCGCACCAGGGCGAGGATCAGCGCCAGGTCGGCATACTCCAGTGAATAGTGCGTGGTTGCATTGAGCATATGGGCAAACGCCAATATTGATTGCGTGAACGCCAATCTATAGTGCTACCCAGCCCCCCACAAGCCATGGACCGCATACGATGAACACCCGCCCCCTGCAGCTCGCCCTGATCGGCGATTACAACCCTGACGTCACCGCCCACCAGGCCATACCGGTCGCCTTAACGCTGGCCGCCGACAACCTGGACCTGAGCATTCAGGTGCACTGGCTCGACACCGATACACTGCCCCCGTCCCTGCATGAGTTCGACGGTTTCTGGTGCGTGCCCGCCAGCCCCTACCGTGATCCCGACGGCGCACTGCGCGCGATCCGGTTTGCCCGCGAACACAAGCGACCGTTCCTCGGCACCTGCGGCGGTTTTCAACATGCGGTGCTCGAATATGCCCGCAACGTGCTGGGCTGGGCCGATGCCGAACATGGCGAGCTGGCACCCGACGCTGAACGCGCGGTGATCACCCCCCTGAGCTGCGCGCTGGTGGAAGCGAGCGACACGGTGCGTCTGGTGCCTTACACGCGCATCGCCGAGGCCTACGGTACGCTCACTATTGAGGAAGGCTATCGCTGCCGTTATGGCATGAACCCCGCGTTTGCCGACGCGTTGCTCGAGGGCGATGTGATACCCAGCGGCTACGATGCGGCAGGTGACCTGCGGGCGATTGAGTGGTTGGATCATCCGTTCTTTGTCGCCACCTTGTTCCAACCCGAGCGTGCGGCGCTCAAGGGCATCACCCCCCCCCTGGCGATCGCCTGGCTCAAGGCCTGCCAGGGGCAAGCGGTATGATCGCCACAACGCCGGCCCCGCCTTATTACGCGGTGATTTTCAGCTCACTGCGCACCGAAGGTGATCAGGGTTACGCCGAAGCCGCCACGCGTATGCTGGCGCTGGCACGCGAGCAGCCTGGGTTTCTCGGGGTGGAATCGGCACGGGAGGATGGGTTGGGGATTACCGTGTCGTACTGGAGCAGCGAAGCGGCGATCCTGGCCTGGAAGCAACAGGCCGAGCACCAGGCGGTGCGCGAGCAAGGCCGCGCTACCTGGTACTCGGCGTTTCATACACGGGTGTGCAAGGTGCAGAGGGCTTATGGCTTTGCCCACTGAGCGCAATGTCAACTCACCAGACTGCGCAACGCACTGATCTGCGGGATCTCCACCCGGCGCATATACACGCGCAGCGGTTCGGTGATGTTGATCCGGTCGTCGATGTTCTGGTCCAGCAGCAACTGGATACGCTCGCGGGACAGGGTCATGGTTTGCTCGGGAGCCGGCAGCCAGACGAATTCGGCGGTAGGGATAATGCCGTCATCGGCCACGTCCATACCGAAAGAATCTTCGCTGAAACGCACGATGTACTGGCCGGTCTTGCGGTTAAGGCCCACAAACCCGTGGAGTGCGTCGGCGGCCTGGCAGATAAGCTCGGAGGTGATGCGCATGGTAAACCTCACTGAAAAGTCCCACTGGGACTGGAAAGATGGTTTACACGCGTGGCGAAAAGTACCGCCCTCTGATGGGGCGGCTGCGCTCAAGAGTACTGCAATGCCTGGCAAAAAAACCGAAAAAATTGGCGCCTGCGCACGTTAATGTCGGTTTGGTGATAGCGCCTTTGGCAATCAATTGTTAAAAAGGAGGCCTTCTCAAAGCTACCTCCACGAAAGGACTTCGCATATGCCTGTCACGTTTACCAAGAGCGCCTTGCTGCTGGCTCTGATGCTCGGCCTTGGCCAGGCGCAGGCGGCCGACCCGATCAGCCCGGCTGAATTGGCAACTAACGAAGGCATCCCGTACCCCGCCGTGATCGCGCACCGAGGCGCCTCGTACGATGCTCCGGAATCCACCGCCGCTGCCTATAAGGTCGCGCGCGACCTGGGCGCCGACTACCTGGAGCTGGACCTGCAACGCAGCAAGGACGGCGTGCTGTTCGCCCTGCACGACAACAACCTGCAACGTACCACCGACGTGGCCACCAAGTTCCCTGAGCGCAAAGATGCGCCGGCCAACGAATTCACCTGGAAAGAATTGCAAACCCTCGACGCCGGCAGTTGGTTCAACGCCGCCTACCCGGACCGCGCACGCCCGGGTTTCGTCGGCCTGAAGATCCTCAGCCTGGACGACATCATCAAGATCGCCGAAGGCAACCCCGAGCACAAACCCGGGCTGTACATCGAAACCAAAGAACCCAAGCAATTCCCCGGCATCGAAGCCGACCTGAAAAACAAGCTGCTGGACAAAGGCTGGCTGAGCTCCGCCGGTTCCAAGCTGGGCAAGAGCAAGACCGGCGTCGGCCAGGGTAAAGGCCGCGTCGTGCTGCAAACCTTTGAAACCGCGAGCCTCGAAGCGCTGCAAAAAGAGATGCCCAACACCCCGAAAATTCTGCTGTTGTGGGTGGGCGAAGGCAGCATCGAACCGAAATCCAAGCAGACCTTCGCCGAGTCCGGCGAGCCGACCAAGGCCGCCTACTACGCCAAGCAAGAGCCGAAAGACGCCGCCGAATTCGAGAAGTGGGTCGACGAAGCAAAGCGCCTCGGCGCCATCGGCACCGGCCCGTCAGCAGAACTGACAGACCATGGCGACCAGAGCTACTCCGACCTGGTCAAGCCTGAGATGAACAAGCTGACCCACGACAAAGGCTTGCTCGTTCATGTCTATACCGTGGATGAGCCGGTGGATTTTGAAAAAGTGATGAACGCCGGCGTCGACGGCATCTTCACCAACCGCGCCGCCGAACTGCTGAAGTTCTACAAGCGCTGGCCGTCGTCGAGCGTGCAGGATTTGCTCAACGACTATAAATACTGAGTGAGACGGCCGCTGATCTCAGTGCGCCATTAAGGATGAATTAAGTTGCGCTGGTTAATCTGGCGCCACTTAAACAGCTCACCAAAGAAGGACACACCATGAAAACTTTGACCGCTTTGTTCACTGCCGCTGCCCTGACCCTGACTGCCGGCCTGGCCCAGGCTGATGTTCGTCCGGACCAGATCGAAGGCCTGCTCAAGTCCGGCGCCGTGATGCCTTTCGACAAGCTCAACGCCGCCGCCGTCAACCTGCACAAGGGCGCCACCATCACCGACACCGAGTTGGACACTAAACACGGTATGGCTAATGAATATGTCTACGAAGTCGATCTGACCGACACCGCAGGCAAGAAGTTTGAAGTCAAGCTCGACGCCAAAACCGGCGCTGTGCTGGAAAACAAGCAAGACACCTGAGTTAAATCTCTAAAAAAACCGCGTCACCTTCGGGTGACGCGGTTTTTTTATGGGTACCGTTAAACCGTCACATAACCGTCATATCGGCTTGCAATGATTCGCCCACGCGATCCTGTGAAACGTCCTACAGGCGCTTTCTCTGCGAGCCTCCATGAACCACAGCATTGACCACAGCCATCAGGATTCCGATCTGTTTGGCCTGCTTTACGGTTTTCGTTTTCGCGCCGGTGAAAAAGGCGAACAGCTTGATTCGGCCGCGGCGCTGGCGGCATTGAAAGGACCACAAGACCCGCAAGAGTTTTTGTGGCTGCACCTGAACCTGGCCCACGCCGCCTGCGAGCGCTGGATGCAGGCGCATCTGGATCTGCCGGAAGAATTCTTCGAAGCCCTGCACGAGGGCTCGCGCTCCACGCGTATCGAACATGTCGATTCGGCCTTGCTGGCCGTGGTCAACGACGTAGTGTTCAACTTCAACAGCATGGTCTCGTCGGATATTTCCACGCTGTGGGTGTGCGCCCGCAGCCACTTGTTGATCAGCGCACGCCTGCAACCCCTGCACTCCGTGGACAAATTGCGTTCCTCGGTCAAAGCCGGCGAACGCTTTCGCTCGCCCCTGGAGTTGCTGGTGCATTTGCTGCGCGACCAGGGCGAAGTGCTGACGCAGATCGTGCGCAAGACCAGCATCAGCGTCGACCACATCGAAGACCAGTTGCTGTCTTCGCGCCTGTCCACCAACCGCGCCGAACTGGGGGCCGCCCGTCGTGTGCTGGTGCGCCTGCAACGCCTGCTGGCGCTGGAGCCGGGTTCACTGTTGCGCCTGCTCAACCGCCCACCGCAATGGCTGCAAAAGGAAGACGTGAAAGAACTGCGCAAATCCACTGAAGAGTTTGCGCTGATCATCAACGACCTCACGGCCCTGGGCGAACGCATCAAGCTGTTGCAGGAAGAGATTGCCGCCAACCTCAACGAACAAAGCAACCGCACACTGTTCACCCTCACGGTGGTCACAGTGCTGGCGTTGCCGATCAACATCATCGCCGGTTTTTTCGGCATGAACGTCGGCGGCGTACCGCTTTCCCAGGACCCTGAAGGCTTCTGGATTCTGGTGGCATTGGTGGCGACCTTCACCCTGATTGCCGGGCGCTGGGCCTTTCGCAAGCGCAGGGATTACTGACCAGCGGCGCGCTCAATCACCCAAAGACTGACATAGGGCAGCATCTTTGTAACATTCTGCAATGACTATGAACGACATCCTTCATTATCTGGATGCTCCGGCATGGCCACCCCGTCACTCACCGCCTCCACCCACACCTCACACGCTGATCCCACCCCCAGGCTGGACAAAAAACCCAGCCTGGTGACGGTGATCATTTTCTTCGCCGTATTGGCCATGGGCCTGTTGTTCACCGCCTACAGCCTGATGCACGACATGAAAGAACTGGGCACGGTGGTCACCACCTGGACGCCGTTCCTGCTGCTGGGCGTGGCACTGCTGATCGCCCTGGGTTTCGAGTTCGTCAACGGTTTCCACGACACCGCCAACGCGGTGGCAACGGTGATTTACACCAACTCGCTGCCGCCGCATTTTGCGGTGGTGTGGTCGGGCTTCTTCAATTTTCTCGGTGTGTTGCTGTCCAGCGGCGCGGTGGCGTTCGGCATCATCGCCCTGCTGCCGGTGGAGTTGATTCTGCAGGTGGGTTCCTCGGCCGGTTTCGCCATGATCTTCGCCCTGCTGATCGCCGCGATCCTGTGGAACCTGGGCACTTGGTGGCTGGGGCTGCCGGCGTCGTCGTCCCACACACTGATCGGTTCGATCATCGGCGTGGGCGTGGCAAACGCCTTGATGCACGGGCGTGATGGCACCAGCGGCGTGGATTGGAGCCAGGCAATCAAGATCGGTTATGCGCTGCTGCTGTCGCCGCTGATCGGTTTCGCGTTTGCCGCAATGTTGCTGCTGGCCCTGCGCGCCTTTGTGAAGAACCGCGCCCTGTACAAAGCCCCCAAAGGCAACAGCCCGCCGCCGTGGTGGATCCGCGGCATGCTGATCGCCACCTGCACCGGCGTGTCGTTTGCCCATGGCTCCAACGATGGGCAAAAAGGCATGGGCCTGATCATGCTGATTCTGGTCGGCACTCTGCCGATGGCCTATGCGCTGAACCGCACCATGCCCGCCGAGCAGTCGTTGCAGTTTGCGGCGGTGGCCGAAGTGACCCAGGTGGCGCTGATGAAAACCGCGCCACAGGCATTGCCGGGTGACCCGCGACCGATCCTGTCGACTTATGTGCGCACCAAAGAACCGACCCCGCAACTGGTGCCGGCCCTCGCCTCGCTGACCGGCCATATCGGTGAAGAAGTCAAAGGTTACGGCTCGCTGGCCAAAGTGCCCGCCGAAGCCGTCGGCAACGTGCGTAACGACATGTACCTGACCAGCGAAACCATTCGCCTGATGGACAAAGGCAAGGTCGGCAATTTTGACGCCGACACCCAAAGCAAGCTGCAACTGTTCAAGCAGCAGATCGACGACGCCACGCGCTTTATTCCGCTGTGGGTCAAGATCGCCGTGGCCATCGCCCTGGGGCTGGGAACCATGGTCGGCTGGAAGCGCATCGTCGTGACAGTCGGCGAGAAAATCGGCAAGACCCACATGACTTACGCCCAAGGCGCTGCGGCGGAAACCGTGGCGATGCTGACCATCGGCGCGGCGGATATGTATGGATTGCCGGTGTCGACCACCCACGTGTTGTCCTCCGGCGTGGCGGGGACCATGGTGGCCAATGGCGCGGGCTTGCAGATGCGCACCATCCGTAATCTGTTGATGGCCTGGGTGCTGACCTTGCCGGCGGCGATTGTGTTATCCGGCAGCCTCTACTGGCTGTTCACTAAACTCTTCTGACGCGACACCGATTGAACAGATGGGAGGGGCTCGCCGCCTCCCACTTGCGAAACGGGCATTAATGGTTGAACAGCGCAGTCATTGCCTTGAGCCGTTTTTTGTACACCCGCCGCGCCTCCAGCGCCTGCTCCAACGTCACCGCCACAAACCCCGCCCGCTGGTTCGGCTGCATCTGCCCGATCAAGTCCAGGTCGGCACTGATCACGGTGCCGATCATCGCGTAGCCACCGCCTGACACCGCATCGCGATGCAACACAATCGGCTCCAACCCCGCCGGCACCTGGATCGAACCGATGGGGTAGCAACTGTCGACGATATTGGAAGGGTCCGACCCTGCACCGAACGGCTGTTCCCGCGGCTCGAAGCTCAACGCGCTGCCGCCCTTGAAGCGATAACCGATGCGGTCCGCTTCGGAACCAACGGTCCACGGTTCGGCGAAAAAGCTGCTTTTAGCCGCAGCCGTCAGGCGCTCGTAATACAGACCGGGGACGACACGCAGGGTGATATCGCCGCCCACCGAACGGCGCAACGCCATCGGCAGACTGTTGCCGGCCCGCCCCTGCCCGCTGGGTTCGCCGAGGGGCAACTCGTCGCCCTCTTGCAAGCGCCGCCCGTGAAACCCGCCGAGTGCACCGAGGGTGTACGTGGAGCGGCTGCCGAGCACCAGCGGCACGTCGATACCGCCGGCCACGGCGAGGTAGGTGCGCGCGCCGGCCTTGGGAAACTCAAAACGCAGCACCTGCCCGGCACGCACATGGAAGGCGGTGTCCTGGTGCACCACTTCACCGTCCAGGCGCGGCGACATTAACGCGCCGCTCACGGCTACCAGCGCATCCTGCTGGAACTCCAACTCAGGCCCGATCAAGGTGCATTCCAGCCCCGCCGCGCCAGGCGGGTTGCCCACCAGGTGGTTGGCCGCGCTCAACGCGTACTGGTCCAAGGCCCCCGAAGGCGGAATGCCCAAGTGGTAATAGCCTTCGCGGCCGAGGTCCTGCACCGAGGTGGCGAGGCCGGGTTTGAGGACCTTGATCATGCCAGCGCCTCCTGCAGGGTTTTCGGATAGCCGATGGGATCGGCGAGAAACGCATCGAGGGAAAATTCCACCGGGCGGATGCGCAGGTCGAAACGTCCGGCGTCCACCTCGGCCACCGCCAAATCGTATGCATCGCGCTCTATGGGTTTGAACTGCACGATGTCACCGGGGCGAAAGAACACCATGTGCTCCTTGAGGTAGGCCAACTGCTGCGCCGGGTCGTAGATCGGGGCCGGGGTCACGCCGAACATCTGGTAACCACCGGCGCCGCGCACCGAGTAGATGCAGCCGAAACAGCCGCCGTGGCCGAGGGTGAGTTTGGGCGTGTCGGTGCGTGGACGCAGGTACTTGGGCACCTGCAATTGCCGCGCGCGTTCGACCATCTGGAACATGAACGGCAGGCCCGCCACAAACCCGACCATCGACACAAACCACGGCGCGCCGCTGTGGGCGGCGATAAACGCGTCCACATCGGCCAGGCCGTTGATGCGCGCGGCGTACTCCAGGTCGGTGCCGCCGGGGTCCTGATGGCGGTCGCGAAAACGCATCAGGGTTTCGTGGGTCCAGGGGTCGTTATAGAGCACCGGGATTTCGATGATGCGCGTGTGCAAGGTGCGTTCGGCCACGGCCTGGGCTTCGGCGCCTTGCACGGCGTCGAGCAGCACATGGGGCGCGATCCGGTCGGGGTCGAAGCGGATCTGGAACGAGGCATTGGCCAGGCACACATCCAGCACACCGTCCAACGCCAGGCGTTCCACCGCACGGGTCACCGCCATGCCCTTGAAGAAGGCCTGCAGCGACATGCTGTCGCTGACCTCGGCGAACAGGTGTTCATCGCCGCCGAAGCTGTAGCGGATGGGGGACGTTTCAGCCATGTCTGTTCCTCTTGGAATCGTTATAGAAAGGCAGGCAAAAAAGTAATGAGGTGATCTTATTGGGGTGTTCTTACCAGGATGCCCGCCAGGTCCAACGCCTCGCGGGTCGCCTCCACCAGTTCCAGGGCACCAGGGGTGTCGCTGTGCAGGCAGATGGAGTCAAATTCGATAAACAGGTCTTCACCTTCCACGGTGCGCACCAGCCCAGTCTGACAAGCCCGTAGGACACGCGCCGCCACCGTTGCAGGATCCAGCGCACGCACCTGGCGGGTAAACACGATTGAGCCCGTCAGGTCGTATTCACGGTCGGCATAAAACTCGCGCACCACCGGTTGCCCCAGCTCTTTGGCGACCCGCCAGATCACCGAATCTGGCATGCAGTACAGCAACAGCGTCGGCTCGATGAGTTGCAGGTTTTGCACCAGCAGTCGCGCGGCTTCTTCGTCGCGGGCCAGGTGCATGTAGAGCGCACCGTGGGGCTTGATGTGTTGCAGGGTCAGGCCTTGGGCACGGGCGATCTCACGCAGCGCGCCGAGCTGGTAGAGCATGTCGTCCACCAGTTCCTGGGCCGGCGCATTGATATGCCGACGGCCGAACCCCACCAGGTCACGAAAGCCTGGATGCGCGCCAATGGCCACGCCCAACTGCTTGGCACGCGCCACGGTGCGGCGCATGGTGCCGGGGTCGCCGGCGTGAAAGCCGGTGGCGATATTCGCCGAGCTGATGTAGGCCATCAGTTCCGCGTCGACGCCATCGCCGATGGTCCAGGGGCCGAAGCCTTCGCCCATGTCCGAGTTGAAATCCACTGCCTGCATCGAAGTCGCTCCGCCCAAGGTGATGTAAGAAAAGTAGGCTGCGTCTTGACCCCTTGGGAAGATCTATTATCAGATGGGCCTTCTTCTGAAAATCAGATACGCCTACCGATTGGAGAGGCCGATGTCCCTGACCTTGCGTCAAGTGCGCTACTTTGTCGCCACCGCCGAGATCGGCCAGATTTCCCAGGCGGCAATCCACCTGAACATTTCCCAGTCGGCCGTGACCACGGCGATCAAGGAGCTGGAGGCGATGCTCGGCGTGCAGCTGTTTGTGCGCTCGGCCCAGGGCATGAGCCTGACCGACGCCGGACGGCATTTTCTCAATCGGGCCTACGTGATCGTGCGCAGTGTCGACGACGCCTTGAACAGCCCGTTGCCCGACCACCGCGCCAGCGGCGTGCTGCGCCTGGCGGCCAGTTACACGGTGTTGGGTTATTTCCTGCCGCACCACTTGCAACGCCTGGAGCACTGGCACCCGGACGTGAGCATCGAGGTGTTCGAGCAAGAGCGTCAGGCCATCGAACAGGGCTTGCTCGACGGGCAGTTCGACATGGCGGTGGTGCTCACCGCCAACCTCAAGCACCCCGATATCGTCTCTGAAATTCTGTTCAACTCCGAGCGCCGCCTGTGGCTGCCCAGCCATCACCCGTTGTGCGAACGCGGCGCCGTGAGCCTGGCGGACGTGGCGCAGCAGCCCTACATCCTGCTCACCGTCGACGAGGCCGAACACAGCGCCATGCGTTACTGGGAACAGGCCGGGCAGACGCCGGATGTGCGCCTGCGCACCAGCTCGGTGGAGGCGGTGCGCAGCATGGTTGCCAATGGCAGCGGAGTGGCGATTCTGTCGGACCTGGTACACCGGCCCTGGTCACTGGAAGGCAAGCGCATCGAAACCCTGACTGTCACCGACCCGGTCACGCCCATGAGCGTGGGCCTGGCCTGGCACCGCGAGCGCGCCTTTACCCCGGCGATGCAGGCGTTTCGCGATTACTTCCACGATGCATTCCTGGCGCCGCAGCAGTTGTCGGCCAGGCGTTAAAGCTGGGTTTGCAAGGTGTCGGCCAGCCACTCCATAAACACCCGCACCCGCAGCGGTAGATGCCGTTGCCCGGCGTACAGCAACGACACGTCCAGCGGCGGTGCCGGGTAGTCCGGCAGGACCGCGACCAACTCACCGCTGGCCAACTCATCGCCAATGCCCAACGCCGGTACCTGAATGATCCCGAAGCCACCCAGGCACGCCGACTTATACGCGTCGGTGCTGCTGACCGTGACGCGCCCGGCCATGGTGATGCGTTGCACCTTGTTGCCCAGCATGTATTCGAACCCCGGCGAGCGTGAGCCCAACGGCCGCACGTAATGCACCAGATGGTGATTGGCCAGGTCGGCCAGTGTGTGCGGCACGCCGAAGCGTTGCAGGTAGGTGGCGCTGACGCAGTTGATCATCGGCATGCTGCACAGCCACCGCGCTACCACGGTTTGATCAGGCTGCGCGCCCACGCGCAACACACAATCGAAGCCTTCGGCGAGCAGGTCGACCTGGCGGTCGGTGGTGCTGATCTCCAGCTCAATCAGCGGGTGGGCATCCATGAACTGCGGCAGGCGCGGCAGGATCAGGTCCCGTGCCATGACGTTGGACATGTCCACCCGAATGCGCCCGGACAGCTGGGCTTCATCCTGGCGAAACATGCCTTCCAGTTCTTCCATATGGGCCAGCAAGTCCTTGCTGCGCTCATACAACACGCGACCGTCCTGGGTGGCCTGCACCTTGCGCGTGGTGCGCTGCAACAGGCGTGCGCCGAGCAGTTCCTCCAGCGCCCGGACATGTTCGGACACCGTGGAGCGCGGCAGGCCCAGGCTCTCACCGGCCTGGGTAAAACTCGACAGTTCGGTCACGCGCACGAAGGTGCGCAGCAGCTCAAGTTTGTTCATGGGATTGTTCGCCTTATCCGGCCAGTGATTCCGGTATGGCCCTGTTTATCACGTTGTGAGCGGACAAATACACTCAATCCCACACTGACAACCGAAGAGGACTGCACCATGACCCGTAAAATCGCACTCATCACCGGCGCCAGCCGTGGCTTGGGCAAAAGCGCCGCGCTGCACCTGGCTGCACAAGGCGTGGACATCATCGGCACTTACCACAGCAAGGCCGACGAGGCGCAGGCCGTGGTGGCCCAGATCGAACAACTTGGGGGCCGCGCCGCGATGCTGCACCTGGACGTGAGCCAAAGCGCGACGTTCGACGCTTTCGTCGGCAATGTCGCTGACGTGCTCACGGAAGTCTTCGCACAGGATCGCTTGGATTTTCTGATCAACAACGCCGGGATCGGTATTCATGCCAGCTTTGCCGAAACCACCGAAGCCCAGTTCGACCAATTGGTCGCGATCCAATTCAAGGGCCCGTTTTTCCTGACTCAGAAGCTCTTGCCGCTGATCCGCGACGGTGGCCGCATCCTTAACGTCTCCAGCGGTCTGACCCGGTTCAGCCTGCCCGGTTATGCGGCGTATGCGGCGATGAAAGGCGCGATGGAAGTGCTGACCCGCTACCAGGCCAAGGAGTTGGGCGGGCGTGGCATCAGCGTCAACACCCTGGCCCCCGGCGCCATTGAAACCGACTTCGGCGGCGGCGCCGTACGCGACAATGCCGACCTCAATACCATGGTGGCCAACAACACCGCCCTGGGCCGTGTCGGTTTACCGGAGGATATCGGTGGTGCGATCGCCGCGCTGCTGGCCGACGGCAGCCACTGGATCACCGGCCAGCGTATCGAGGCTTCGGGCGGCATGTTTTTGTAAGAGCTTTTCGCGCAGTACGTCATAGCCCCAGTGATAGACATAGGTGTACGGCAAAAAGAACAGCAGTACGCCGATGTCGAGGATAAACGCCTGCAACAGGCTGACGTTAAGCCATGCCGCGATCAACGGCACGCACACCAGGATCAGCCCGCCTTCGAACAGGAGGGCGTGGAGTATCCGGGTCCGGGCGTTGTCGGCCAGTTGCAGGCGCACCTTGAGGCGGTCGAACAGGCCGTTGAAGATCACGTTCCAGGTCAATGCCATAAGGCTGATCGCCAGGGTGACCATGCCCATTTCCAGGGCCGGTTTATCCATGATCCACGCCAGTAATGGGGTGCAGATCAACAAGGCCAGGGCTTCGAAACCGATGGCCTGGCCGACGCGTTCAGTGATGGATTTGGTCGGGCTCATGCGCCGTCTCCGCAGGTGATGATGGTTGCCATCATTACCCTTTGACTCGATACTTCATAACCAATAACCATCGATCAAGGCGATAGTCATGGCGTCTCATGAAGTGCTGCAGGCGTTTGTCCAGGCGGCCACACAGGGTTCGTTTTCCGCCGCCGCACGTAAATTAGGCAAAAGCCAGTCGACCGTCAGCGCGGCCGTGGCAAGCCTGGAAATCGACCTGGATGTGGTGCTGTTCGACCGCAGCAGCCGCAAACCCACGCTCACCCCCGCCGGCCATGTCTTGCTGCAACGCGCCGAGCAGGTACTGGAGGCCAGCAACCGTCTGGCGCTGGCTGCAAGCCAGTTGGCTCAGGGCCTGGAGCCGAAGCTGACCATCGCGATGTCGGACACCTACCAGTCCGACCGCTTCGAGGTCGCCCTGCGCTGCTTCGATGAGCGCTACCCGGACCTGGAACTCGAATGCCTGATCGCCGAATGCGAAGACCTGATCGCCCTGGTGCAAAGTGGTCGGGCGCAGATTGCGTTTATTGAGCAACAGAACGTTTATCCAGCGGACCTGACTGCGGCGACCGTGGACGAACACACGGAAATTGCGCTGTTCGCGTCGCCGAAACACCCCTTGGCAGCGCTCAAGTCCATCACCGCGCACGCTCTGCAACAACACCGCGAACTGCGCCTGGCCAGCATCATCAACCCCAATGAAATCCGCGCCAATGGCCGGGTCTGGTCGGCGCCCAGTTATTTGATGTTGCTGGAAATGGCTCAGTTGGGTTTCGGCTGGGCGCCTATTCCGCGCTGGCTGGCGGAGCGCTTTGGTGGCGGGCAACTGGTCGAACTCAAGGTGCGTGGCTGGCCGCGTTCGGTGGCCGTCGACGCCCTGTGGTCACGGCACCACCCGCCAGGGCCGGCGGGCAGTTGGTTGCTGGGCAAGATGTTGGAATAACTGAACATCACACCTGTGATGCACATCGGTTGATGGGCAGAGTCCCTCTTCAACTCGCCCGCCCCTGGGGCAAACCCGATAGACTGCGCGCTACTTGCAGCCCTTCGGACACCCCGATGCACACCCGCCTTGTCCCTTACGAGACGCTGACTGCCGTGCAGCAACAGCAGCTCAGCGCCCTCGAAGTTCACCCGGAGCAGTTGCCGTTTTGCGGCGATATGTACTGCGCGCTCAATGCGCTGTTGGCCAGGCCGAACCCCAGCGTCAAGGGCTTTGCCTTGCTGGCCGATGACACGCCGGTAGCTTTCCTCCTGCTCAAACGAGCGCCATGCCTGCCCCACTGGGCCGATGAACACAGCGCCACGCTGCATGCCTTGCAAGTGGATCGGCGGCAACAGGGCCGTGGGTTCGGTAAAGCGTGCATGCAGGCGTTGCCGCTGGCGACGCTTGAAGCGTGGCCGCAGATCAAGGGATTGGAACTGTCGGTGGACGCGGACAATGTCGCGGCGATGGGCTTGTATCTGGGCGCGGGCTGGCAGGACTGCGGCGAGGCGTATAAGGGGCGGGTTGGCTATGAGCGCAGGTTGAGCCGGGCCCTCACGCCCACGGGGTGAATGTCACGTAAACATAAGGTTTACAGGCCCGCCTCTGTTTACGTGACACTGGCCGCGGGCTCAGCCTCTTTCGCCAACCGGCAGCCAGATCTCCACCGTTCCGGTGCCCTTCCTCGAGTCAAAGTCAGCGCTATAGCGCTCGAAATCCGCGCCCATCACTTTGTAGCCCGAGTGCGGCAGCCATTCGAACATGATGCGTTCGTAGGTCTGCTCCAACGCCTGCACCGGCCCGTAATGAGCGAATACGGCGTAGTTGAGGGGTGGAATTTCCACCCCTTCGAAGTTGCTCGGCACGTCGCTTTTGCTGGGGACTTCCACCCCTGCCATGTAGTCGAATTCGCCGTGGCCAGGGTTATGGCAGACCCCATAGGTGAAAGCGCCGACGCGTTTTTTGATGTCCTTTACGCAGGAGTCGAACAACTCCCATAACTTGGGGATATCGCCCACGGTGGCCTTTGAATAACGCCCTTGCACCCCGGCGATCACCAGGGCTTTGCCTGCTTCCATGCGTGGCTCTAACGGTTGTTTTGTCTGCTGATCCATACGAACAGTCTCCTTCTTATGAGGGAACAAACCCGCATCGAGTATAGGGGCATATCCACGCTACGTGCCCTGTAGAAAATTTTCCTACGCATCTGGACAACTGGCCATCATCGACCGTATTGTCTGCCCGCAGGCCACCGCAGTGGCCGACGTCGCTCGGACGGTTCCGGGCGCTTACGTACTTCGAGGCCACAATGGCAGACCAAGGTTCGCCGCGCCGCTTTGCGCGCATAGATCGACTCCCCCCTTACGTATTCAACATCACTGCCGAGCTGAAGATGGCCGCGCGTCGTCGTGGCGAAGACATCATCGACTTGAGCATGGGCAACCCCGACGGCCCCACGCCGCCGCACATTGTCGAAAAACTCGTGCAAGTGGCCCAACGCGAAGACACCCACGGTTATTCCACCTCCAAGGGCATTCCTCGCCTGCGCCGCGCCATTTCGCGTTGGTACAAAGACCGCTACGAAGTGGACATCGACCCGGAAACCGAGGCCATCGTGACCATCGGTTCCAAGGAAGGCCTGGCGCATTTGATGCTGGCCACCCTGGATCAGGGCGACACAGTGCTGGTGCCGAACCCGAGCTACCCGATTCATATCTACGGTGCCGTGATTGCCGGCGCCCAGGTGCGGTCGGTACCACTGGTGCCTGGGGTGGACTTCTTTGCCGAGCTGGAACGGGCCATTCGCGGCTCGATCCCCAAGCCGAAAATGATGATTCTTGGCTTCCCTTCCAACCCCACCGCACAGTGCGTGGAACTGGATTTCTTCGAGCGCGTGATTGCGCTGGCCAAGCAATACGACGTGCTGGTGATCCACGATCTGGCCTACGCCGATATCGTCTACGACGGCTGGAAAGCCCCGTCGATCATGCAGGTGCCGGGCGCCAAGGATATTGCGGTGGAGTTCTTCACCCTGTCCAAAAGCTACAACATGGCCGGCTGGCGCATCGGTTTCATGGTGGGTAACCCGGAGCTGGTCAACGCCCTGGCGCGGATCAAGAGCTACCACGACTACGGCACCTTTACCCCGCTGCAAGTGGCGGCCATTGCCGCATTGGAAGGCGATCAGCAGTGCGTCAAAGACATCGCCGAGCAGTACCGCCAGCGCCGCAATGTGCTGGTCAAGGGCCTGCACGAGCTGGGCTGGATGGTGGAAAACCCCAAGGCCTCGATGTACGTCTGGGCCAAGATCCCCGAGCAGTATGCCGCCATGGGCTCGCTGGAATTTGCCAAGAAGCTGCTGCTTGAAGCCAAGGTGTGCGTGTCGCCGGGGATCGGCTTTGGCGAGTATGGCGACGACCATGTGCGCTTTGCGCTGATCGAGAACCAGGACCGGATACGCCAGGCAGTGCGGGGCATTCGCGGGATGTTCCGGGCGGATGGCGCAGTTAGAAAAACCGACGCCTGACGCGGTCACTATGTGGGAGAGGGCTGGCCCGCTCCCACAGTGTATGGGGCGATCACCCCATACACATGTGTCGGTTAGACCACCAACGACAGCAACATGATGAAGATCAACGCCACCACCGACAGGATGGTTTCCATCGCGGTCCAGGTCTTGAAGGTCTCGGCCACGGTCATGTTGAAGTACTGCTTGACCAGCCAGAACCCTGCATCGTTGACGTGAGACAGAATCAACGAGCCCGCCCCCGTCGCCAGTACCAGCAGCTCGCGGTTGACCCCAGGGATCATGCCCACCACCGGCACCACGATGCCGGCGCCGGTGATGGTCGCCACGGTCGCTGAACCGGTCGCCACACGAATCACCGCCGCCACCAGCCATGCCAGCAGGATCGGGTTGATCTGCGCGTTCACCGCCATATGGCCGATCACGTCACCCACGCCGCTGGTCACCAGCATCTGCTTGAAGCCACCACCGGCGCCGATGATCAGGATGATCGCGGCGGTCGGCGCAAGGCTGGCGTCGAGCAGCTTGAGGATCTGCTTGGCGTGAATACCCTGGCGACTGCCAAAGGTGTACAGCGACAGCAGCAGGGCCAGCAGCAAAGCGGTGATCGGGTGACCGATCATGTCCATCCAGTTGCGCACCACGTTGCCTTCGGCAAAGGCGATGTCGGCAAAGGTTTTAAGCAGCATCAGGAACACCGGTAACAGCACGGTGACCAGGGTGACGCCGAAGCTTGGCAGCGACTTGTTATCGGTCTCGCGGGCCAGTTGGTCGACCAGTTCCTGGGACGGGTTGCCCGGAATGTACTTGGCGATAAACGTACCGAAGATCGGGCCGGCGATGATGGCGGTCGGCAGTGCGACGATCAGGCCGTACAGGATGGTTTTGCCGATGTCCGCGCCAAACACGCCGATGGCCAGCAACGGGCCTGGATGCGGCGGCACCAGACCGTGCACCGCCGACAGGCCGGCGAGCAGCGGGATGCCGATCTTGATCAGCGACACGCCGGTACGCCGTGCGACGATAAACACCAGCGGGATCAGCAACACAAAACCGATCTCGAAGAACAGCGGGATGCCCACCAGGAACGCGGCGAACATCATGGCCCATTGCACTTTTTCCTTGCCGAAGGCGCGGATCAGGGTCTGAGCGATCTGATCGGCGCCGCCGGACTCGGCCATCATCTTGCCGAGCATGGTGCCCAACGCGAGGATGATGCCGACAAAGCCGAGCACGCCGCCAAAACCGTCCTGGAAGGCCTTGATGATCTTGTCCACGGGCATGCCCGAGGTCAGGCCGAGAAAGCCGGCCGCAATGATCAGTGCGATGAACGGGTGCACTTTGAATTTGGTGATCAGAACGATCAAACCGATGATGGTGACGACTGCATCTAACAGCAGGTACGACTCGTGGGACATGCCAAACATGGGGGGTCTCTCCTGTTTGTTGTTGTTATTAAAGCGGGTGATGAATTTCCTGCCGGGGATAGCGCTATCTTTTCCGGCAAAAAATTATTGAGTTCGTTCAAAACCGTGCTTGAGCCACCAGGCATGGGTCTGCTCGGCCAGGGCTTCGACGCTGTCTTCGCTGGCGTTGAGGGCCAGGGTCAGCGGCTCGCCTTTGGGCGATTCGAGGGTGGCGAACTGGCTGTCTATGAGGCTCGCCGGCATGAAATGACCGGGGCGATGGGACACGCGGTCCGAGGCCACTTCACGGGTCAGTTCCAGAAACACGAAACCCAAACCCGGCGCAGCTTCGCGCAGGTGGTCGCGGTATTTCTTTTTCAGGGCTGAGCAAGTGAGTACCGGGTGTTCACCGGCCTTGAGCGAACGGCGCAGTTCATCGCACAGGATGTCGAGCCAACCGGCGCGGTCGTCGTCGTTGAGGGGGTGGCCGGCGCTCATCTTTTCGATGTTGGCGGCGGGGTGAAAGCTGTCGCCTTCAATGGCGGTGGCGCCGTTCAGGCGGCACAGCGCCTCGCTGACGCTGGTCTTGCCACAGCCGGCAACACCCATGATGACCAGGGCGGTAACAGGTTGACTCATGGAACACCTCAGGACGCAGATAGCGCTACCTTTGCACGCTGTAAGGCTAGTGCAAAAACAGGCTTTTCCCGCGCCGTCTTGTCTTTTTTTATGGAGTGACGCGTGCATCCGCTCCAACGCTTTGAACAGGATCAGGCAACCCTTTGTTCAAGAATTTGCAGCCTTTTGGAGACAGCGCTACCTTAGTGCCTCGATTTTTGTTTGGCAAGCCGCCTGATGACCTCTAAGAACGATAAAAATACGCGCACCACGGGTCGCCCGACCCTCAATGAAGTTGCCCGCCTGGCCGGCGTCAGTCCGATTACCGCCTCCCGCGCCTTGCGTGGCATCAGCACCGTGGCCGTGGACCTGGTGGAAAAAGTGCAGCAGGCCGCTGCCGAACTCAGCTACGTGGTCAACCCCGCCGCCCGTGCCCTGGCCTCGGCCCAGAGCCATTCGGTGGTGGTGCTGGTCCCATCGCTGTCCAACCTCCTGTTTATCGAAACACTGGAAGCCATTCATCAGATACTGCGGCCCAAGGGCTTCGAAGTGCTGATCGGCAACTTCCACTATTCCCGCGATGAAGAAGAAAACCTGCTGCGCAACTACATGGCCTACCAGCCACGGGGGTTGCTGCTGACAGGGTTTGATCGCACCGAAAGTGCCCGACGGATGGTCGAGGCCAGTAACGTGCCCTGCGTCTACATGATGGACCTGGACCCTAACGCTGGCGTGAACTGCGTGGGGTTCTCGCAATTGGCGGCCGGTGAAACCGCGGCGGCGCATCTGTTGTCCCGTGGGCGCAAGCGCCTGGCCTATATCGGCGCGCAACTGGACCAACGCACCTTGCTGCGTGGCGAAGGCTTCCGCCGCGCGCTGCAACAGGCGGGGTTGTATGACCCGGCGCTGGAGCTGCTCACTCCGCGCCCCTCCTCCGTGGGCCTGGGCGGTGAACTGTTCCTGCAGTTGCTCGCGGCGCACCCGGATGTGGACGCGATCTTTTTCGGCAACGACGACTTGGCCCAGGGCGCACTGCTCGAAGCCCTGCGCCATGGCATCAAGGTGCCGGAGCGCGTGGCGGTGCTGGGTTTTAACGACCTGCCGGCCTCGTCCTTTATGGTGCCGCGCCTGAGCAGCATCAGCACGCCGCGTGAGGCGATTGGTCGGCGTGCGGCAGAGCATTTGTTGACGATCATGGCGGGCAACAAGATCGCCAAGCCCGTAGTAGATATGGGATTTGAATTGCAGGTGCGGGAGAGTACGTAGGCCCCTTGTAGGAAGCGCCTGACATTGCGGTAAGCGCCTTGCCCGGTTGCCTACGCTTACGTCAGAATCCGCCGGCTTGTGCGCATGAGTAGCGGTCTTTAAGGTTTGCCGGTCGCTGAATTTCTCGGTGATCGGGTTTAGTAGCCCGACCTTGCTCACACAAGATGCATGAGCCTATCGATGCTTGATGGTGGCTGTGCGCAGGGCGCCTTCGGGTGCGCCGGGTTTGTGTGGGGTACCGGTCTACTAACTTGCGTACAGCTGCCACCCTCGTTTAGTAGCGATGAGGTATCAGCCCAAATCAGGTACTTCAATTATGCAAAGCACCCATCCCACGCATGCGCTCTTCACCGTCATCCCCGAGACGCCCACCGAAACCCTGCTGATCAACAGCTACGAAACCATGTGCTCCGTCAGCACCTTGCTGCTCGACCTGTCAGATGAACTCAGCGGCAAACAGCGCGATGTCGCCCTGGCCATTCATCAGCTGAGTGAGCTGTCCGTCCTGCTGGTCGGCAAGGCCATCGACCAACATACACCGCGCTGCTAAGGCTTCTGCCCGGTCAAACGTGTGGGGAGCCAGCCCTCTCCCACATTTTTAATCTACTCGCGCGTTGAAGTCTCGCCGTCGCTTAGGGTGCCTGTTAGATTGGCTGCTCTCCAAATGCGAGGGAAATATCATGGGACACTCACTGAAAATCTTGGGTCGCACCTCCTCCATCAATGTGCGCAAAGTGCTCTGGACCTGCCACGAACTGGGCATAGACTACGCACACCAGGACGACTGGGGCATCGGCTTCAAGCCCACCCAATCCGCCGAATTCCTCGCCCTGAACCCCAACGCGCAAATACCGGTGCTGATCGACGACCACGGTGTGCTGTGGGAGTCGAACACCATCTGCCGTTACCTCGTCAGCCTCTACCAACGGTACGACCTGCTCCCTGCCGATCCCGCCCCACGGGCCCGTGTGGAGCAATGGATGGACTGGCAAGCCACAGAGCTCAATCGCGCCTGGGGCGATGCATTCACCGCCCTGGTGCGTAACAACCCTGATGGCCTCGACGCCGGGCAGATTAAAATCGCCGTGAAGGTCTGGAACGACAAGATGGGCATTCTGGAGCAACAGTTGGCCAAGACCGGCGCGTATGTGGCGGGTGATGAGTTCACGCTGGCCGATATCCTGATCGGACTATCGGTGCACCGTTGGCAGATGACCCCGATGGAGCGCCCGCCCTACCCCGCCGTCGCAGCGTACTACCAACGACTCGGCCAGCATCCCGGCTTCAAGACGTTCGCACTCGACCTCGCTAACTGAATCCCCGACGCGCCGCTGGTACAGCGCAGACGGCAACGCATGGCCGGCCGGGGGACAACTGTTGCCGCAGCGGCCATGCCATCGCCAACAAATACGGGTATTCCGCGCCCGGCACGGTATTTGCTCCAGCTGTCACACCGTACATTTACACAGGTGACCGATCATGCTGGTTAACAACAACGCTCAAGCCATGTCGATCGTCGAAAAGATCAAGCGGCCCGACATGGACCCCGCCAACGCCGCCGCCAGTGCGTTGTACAGCGGTGCCGTGCAGGCCGCGCAGCAAAGCGTGACCATGCCGGCCGCGCAGAAGGATCTGGACAAGGCCGCCGGCCGTATCGACGAAGCCTTCGCCAAGACCCGCGTGCAGTTGCAAGCCTGCGCAGCGGCCGCCACGACCTCGACTTCGACCGAAGTGCCTGCGGCCACGTCTGCCTCCGGCGCACGGTCGGAGTTCACCGACTACATGAGCAAATCCCCGGCAGAACGCATCCGTGAGCAACTGCTCAAGGAGCAGGGCTTGACCGAAGCGGATGTGCAGAACATGTCCCAGGAAAAGCAGGACGCGATTACCCAGCAAGTGGCCGAGCGCTTGAAACAGCAACAAGAGCAGCAGTTGACGGCTAAAGCGGTAGACCCGCAGGCGCAAACACTGAAAGAAACCCTGGCGGCGATCTAAGCCTCATAGATGATCAAAGGCGGGAGGGCTTGCTCTCCCACCCCTCGACGGGGTGTACCGACAGGAAACGTGTCTGCCGTCGAACACCCCTGAGCTGAAAGCTACTCAATGCCCGAACAGACCGCTGTCGGACTTCTTGGCTTTCTTGTCGGCACGTTTTTCATCGGCGGTCTTTGCCGGTTTTTTCTTCGCGGCTTTCTTTGAATCCATACCTTTGGCCATGTTGCGTACTCCACTGTGAAGGGATGCAGCACTGGGTATACCACCTATTGCCCGGCAGAAGGCGCTTATAATCCCCGCCCCTTCACCACGCTGCCTGAACACCATGCCCGAGTTGCCCATCGAACCGCTGGCAGAGCCCCTGTGGCCGCTGCTGAACAAGTTTTACCGCAGCCACAACTCACCAATGAAGGCACTCAAGGGTGGTCGCTTATGGGTGGCACGCGATGGCGAGATTGTCGCCGGGCTGTGCCTGACGCCCGTGGTGGGCGGGCAGTTCCTGACCGGGGTGTTTGTGGCGCCGGACTACCGCGGCCAGGGGCTGGCCACACGTTTGATACTGCGCGCGGTGGCCGAGGTGGAAGGGACGGTGTGGCTGCTGTGCCATCCAGACCTGGAGGGGTTGTATCGGCGCATGGGGTTCACCCAAGACACGGTGTTGCCACAATCGCTCAGCGAACGGCTGGTGCGCTATAAGCGCAACAAGCCGATGATCGCGATGGGGCTTTCGCCTCGGGGGTGATCACCTGTTACAGGGCTTTGGTGGGGCTTGAGCGGGGTTTATTCGTCAGCGGCAGGGTCCATGTCGGGGAACATCACCTCGATAAAGCCGAACTTGCTGAAGTCGGTAATGCGCGACGGGTACAGGCGGCCGATCAAGTGGTCGCACTCATGCTGCACCACCCGCGCATGGAAGCCGTCGGCAAAACGCACGATGGGCTCACCCTTGGGGTCGAAACCCTCGTAGCGGATCTGCTGGTAACGATTCACCGCGCCACGCAGGCCTGGGACGGAGAGGCAGCCTTCATAGCCCTCTTCCAGCACGGGGCTGAGCGGAGTGATCAAGGGGTTGATCAGGATGGTCTGCGGCACCGGCGGGGCATCCGGGTAGCGTTCGCTGGCTTCGAAGCCGAAGATCACCAACTGCAGGTCAACGCCAATCTGCGGGGCAGCCAGGCCGACGCCCCCCACGTGCTCCATGGTCTGGAACATGTCATCGATCAATTGCCACAACTCGGGGCTGTCGAACATTTCTGGCGGGACGGCAGGCGCGATACGCAGCAGGCGCTCGTCACCCATTTTCAGGATTTCACGGATCATTGATCAGGCTCAGGAGTGGGCTTGGAGTGGTCCCGGCCGAGGCCAGAGACGTGCTGTTTTTCAACGGTGTGGCCGGGCTCATCGAACTCCTTTTCACCAGGGCCCTTACCTTCGGCCGACATATGTTCGATCACTGCGTTCATCTCCGCACCGAGCAGCAGCACCGCCGCGGAAATATAGAAGTACAGCAGCAGCACGATGATCGCACCGATACTGCCATACATCGCGTTGTAGTCCGCGAAGGTTTTAACGTAGTAGCCAAACCCCAGGGAGGCGACGATCCATACCACCACCGCCAGCACGGAGCCAGGGGTGATAAAGCGGAATTTCTGCTCGACATCCGGCATGACGTAATACATGAGGGCCACGGCGAACATCAGCAAAATCACGATCAGCGGCCAACGCACGATGGTCCACAGGGTCACCACGAATTCCTGCATGCCAATCTGCCCCGCCAGCCACTCCATCACCTGCGGGCCGAGGACCATCAACGCGGCGGCGGCCAGCAGCATGCCGGCAATGCCGACGGTGTAGAAAATCGACAGAGGGAAACGCTTCCAGATCGGCCGGCCTTCGACCACATCGTAGGCGGCGTTCATCGCACTCATCATCAGGCGCACACCGGCCGACGCGGTCCATAGCGCAATCACGATACCTACCGACAGCAGGCCGCCCTTGGACTGCTGTAACTGGTCGATCACCGGGTTGACCTGCTCCAGGGCCTGGGGCGGTAACACCAACTCCGATTGCAGGCGCAACCAGCTGAAAAAGTCCGGCAAATGCAGGAAACCGATCAGGGCAATCAGGAACAGCAGGAAGGGGAACAGCGAAAACAGCATCTGGTAGGCCAGTGCCGAGGCGTAGGTGGACATCTCGTCGTCGACGAATTCCTTGATGGTGCGCGCCAGCACCTTGTGCAGCTTGAGGCCATCGAGAACCGAAAAAATCATAGCGTCTCCTTTCGCCGCAAAGAGGGTGAGGTCGCGGGCGACTCAGGGGCCGTTTTCTACATCAAAGTAGCCCATTTGGCGACTTTGAAACAATTTCGAAAGTTTAGTTGCAAAGGCGCACATAAAAACGGCCATCCGTGGATGGCCGCTGTGCAGTCCAGGCATCGCCTTAGACGCCGACTTACTTGGTCGCTTTCTTGACTGCGTCTTTGGTGTCACCGACCGCTTGCTGCACTTCGCCTTTCTTTTCCTGGATCACGCCTTCAGCACGCAGCTTGTCGTTATCGGTTACTTTGCCGACGCCTTGCTTGATGTTGCCCACTGCCTCGTTCGCCAAACCTTTTGCCTTATCCGATGTGCTGCTCATGGTATTTCTCCGAAGGAACAATCAAGGGTTTTGGTCATTACCTAAAGATTGACCGGAGGCCGTTCGGCAGAGTTTCAATTATTTTCGGCGGGCATTTGATCGAAAGCGGCAGGTTTGACTTTATGTTTTGCAGCCAACCCACGAGAATGCCGGGCACATTCAGGCTATACCGCTGAATAACAGATCCCGTAGGAAGGTTATGAAACTCAATAAAGCACAGGCTATCGCCCGCAGAAACACCGAACTGGGCGGTGCCGTACTCGGCGTCAACAACTGCCATTTCACCGACCTGGACCGCAAACGCAATATCTGGTGGTTCGACCTGCCGGTAGGCCGTATTGCGGTGGGCCAGTACGAGTGGATTCACTTGTTGATGCATGACGCCGAGTCCGATCAGTTGCTGCACCTGAAGGTACCGACGGCTTACTTGCGTGAAAAACTCGAAGGGCTCGTAGTGCGCAATGCCGGCAAGCGCAAGCCGGAGATCACCCTGGAGCTGAGCGCCGATAAGGACTCGTTCCTCAAGGATGTGCGCCCGTCCGGTGCGGGTGTGAGCTTCGCGCAGTTTGCCCTGTAACAACGAGGTTAAAACCGCACGTCAGGCAGCACGCATTAAAAAACCCCGCATTGCGGGGTTTTTTATGGGTTACTTCTTAAGACCCAGCTTCTTCAACTCTTCATCCCGCAACTCACGCCGCAGGATCTTGCCCACGTTAGTGGTCGGCAATGCATCGCGGAACTCCACGGCCTTGGGCACCTTATAGCCGGTAACATTGGCACGCATATGCTCCATCACCTGATCTTTGGTCAGGGTGGCTCCCGGCTTGACCACGATGAACAGCTTGATGTGTTCCCCGGACTTCTCGTCCGGCACACCGATGGCCGCGCACTGCAGCACGCCCGGCAGGCCTGCCAGTACGTCTTCCAGCTCGTTGGGGTACACGTTGAAGCCGGAGACCAGGATCATGTCCTTCTTGCGGTCGACAATGCGCATGTAGCCGTCCGGCTGGATGATCGCGATGTCACCGGTCTTCAGCCAGCCTTCGCTGTCGAGGATCTCGGCGGTGGCGTCTTCACGCTGCCAGTAGCCTTTCATCACCTGCGGGCCCTTGACGCACAGCTCGCCGACTTCGCCCAGGTCCAACTCCACGCCGTCATCGGTGATGACCTTGCACAGGGTCGAGGGCACCGGGATGCCAATGGTGCCGATCTGGATGTTCTGGATCGGGTTGACCGTCGCGACCGGGCTGGTCTCGGTCATGCCGTAGCCTTCGCAGATGCTGCAGCCGGTCACAGCCTTCCAGCGCTCGGCCGCTGCCAGTTGCAGGGCCATGCCCCCCGACAGGGTGACCTTGAGCGCGGAGAAGTCCAGCTTGCGGAAGCCTTCGTTGTTGCACAGCGCCACGAACAACGTGTTCAGGCCGACAAAGCCGCTGAACTTCCACTTCGACAGTTCCTTGACCATCGCCGGCAAGTCGCGCGGGTTGCTGATCAGGATGTTGTGGTTGCCGATCAGCATCATCGCCATGCAATGAAACGTGAACGCATAGATGTGGTACAGCGGCAACGGGGTGATCAGGATCTCGCAGCCCTCGTGGAGGTTGGAGCCCATCAGCGCCTTGCATTGCAGCATGTTGGCGACGAGGTTGCGATGGGTGAGCATCGCGCCCTTGGCCACTCCGGTGGTGCCGCCGGTGTATTGCAGCACGGCCACATCGCTGCTGGCCGGGCTGACGTCGCTCACCGGTTGACCGTGCCCTTTGGCGAGCACGTCGTTGAACTTGATCGCCTGCGGCAAGTGGTAGGCCGGAACCATCTTCTTCACGTACTTGATGACGCTGTTGATCAGCAGGCGCTTGAGCGGCGGCAGCAGGTCGGCGACTTCCGTGACGATCACGTGCTTGACGGCGGTCTTGGGTACGACCTTTTCCGCCAGGTGGGCCATGTTGGCCAGGCATACCAGGGCTTTGGCGCCCGAGTCATTGAATTGGTGTTCCATCTCCCGCGCGGTATACAGCGGGTTGGTGTTGACCACGATCAGCCCGGCGCGGATGGCGCCGAACACGGCGACCGGGTATTGCAGGACGTTGGGCAGTTGCACGGCGATTCGATCGCCGGGCTTGAGGTCGGTATGTTGTTGCAGGTACGCGGCGAAGGCGCCGGACAATTCGTACAATTCACCGTAGGTGATTGTCTTGCCCAAGTTGCTGAAAGCCGGTTTGTTAGCGAAGCGCTGGCAGGACTGCTTCAGTACCGCCTGAATATTTGGATACTCGTCTGGATTGATGTGTGCAGCAATCCCGGCGGGGTACTTATCCTTCCAAAAGTCTTCGTGCATGGAAGCCCACTCCTCAGCGACGCGAATTCATCATCGCATTTGATGCGATTATTATTGGTGTATGTTTTTTTAGGTGAATCTGGCGCTTTCAAGCAGGCCGAGACGTCACAAAGCGCGCCGAGAGTAGCAGCTTTGCCAGAGGCCGACTAGAGCCTAAAGAGGGTCCTACAGTCATAATCATGACTGTCCTACAATATCTGGTCACACTTTAAACGACGCTCAAATACCGCAGTAAAAGGCTCTGGAATAAGGCTTTCAGCACACCTGAACCATATGTGGGAGCGAGCGTGCCCGCGAATACAGCGTATTCAGTCACTGAACATGTCGACTGATACCGCGCATTCGCGAGCACGCCCGCTCCCAGATTTTTGATTGCTTTTTAATTCAATATCACGCCATGTCGCGCAACTCACGCCGCAGGATCTTGCCGACCGGCGTCATCGGCAACGAATCGCGCAGCACGATCTGCTTGGGCACCTTGTACCCCGTGAAGTTGGCCTTGCAGTAGCTCTTCAACTCCTCAAGGCTGACCCCTTCGGCGCGCGCCACCACAAACAGCTTCACGGCCTCGCCCGTACGCTCGTCCGGCACGCCGATCACTGCGCAGTTGGCGACGGCCGGGTGCGCCATCACCACGTCTTCGATCTCGTTGGGGTACACGTTGAAACCTGAAACGATGATCAGGTCTTTCTTGCGATCGACGATACGTACGAAGCCATCCTCATCGATCACCGCGATGTCACCGGTCTTGAGCCAGCCCTCGGCGTCCAGGGCCTCCGCGGTGGCGGCCGGCTGCTGCCAGTAGCCCTTCATCACCTGCGGGCCCTTGATGCACAACTCGCCGCGCTCGCCCAGGGGCAGCTCGACGCCTTGATCATCGATCACCTTCATCGCCGTCGCCGGCACGGGGATGCCCACGGTGCCGAGGCGGGATTTGTCGCCATAGGGATTGGTGCTGGCCACCGGCGAGGTTTCCGTCAGGCCGTAGCCCTCGCCGATCGCGCAGCCGGTAAGTTGCTGCCAGCGCTCGGCCGTGGCCTTGATCAGCGCGGTGCCGCCGGAGTTGGTGAGTTTGAGGTGGGAGAAATCCAGGCTCTTGAAGTCGGGGTGATCCATCAGTGCCACAAACAGCGTGTTGAGCCCCAGCAGCCCGGTAAAGCGCCACTTTTTTAGCTCTTTGATAAACCCGCCGATGTCCCGTGGGTTGGTGATGAGCACGTTGTGGTTGCCCGAGACCATCATGCACATGCAGTTCGCGGTGAAGGCATAGATGTGGTACAGCGGCAGCGGCGCGATCATCACCTCCTGCCCTTCCTTGATCAACGGGTGGCCGTCGTCGCCGGTCTGCGACATGCAGGCGCGCACCTGCTGCATGTTAGCCACCAGGTTGCCATGGGTGAGCATCGCGCCCTTGGCCAGGCCGGTGGTGCCGCCGGTGTATTGCAGTACGGCGATGTCATCCAGGGTCACCGGGTGGCGGGTCAGGCCAAGGCCCGCGCCCAGGCGCAGCGCGCGCTTGAACGACACCGCACGCGGCAGGTGATAGGCCGGGACCATCTTTTTGACCTTGTCGACCAATGTGTTGACCAGCCAGCCTTTGGCGGCGGGCATGAAGTCGCCCATCCTGGCTTCGATCAGGTAGTCGATCTCGGTATCTGTGCACACTTCCTGCACCCGCGAACCGAACAGGTTGAGGTAGACCAGCGCACGCACACCGGCGTCCTTGAATTGATGGCGCATCTCGCGCGGGGTGTACAGCGGGTTAGTGTTGACCACAATCAGCCCGGCGCGCAGGGCGCCGAACACCGCGATGGGGTAATGCAGCACATTGGGCATCTGCACCGCGATGCGCTCGCCGGGCTTGAGGTCGGTGTGCTGTTGCAGGTAGCCGGCGAACGCCGCGCTCTGACGCTCAAGCTCGGCGTAGGTCAGGGTAACGCCCATGTTGCTGAATGCCGGACGGTCGGCAAAGGCCTTGCAGGAACGCTCGAAAACTTCGATCACCGATTTATAGGCTGAGAGGTCGATGTCGCTGGGAACGCCCGCCGCGCGTTTGTCATTCCAGAATTCAGGTTGCATTATTCTTGTCCTCTTACCTGAGTGTGTCCGGCCGCTTATAGAAAGCGGAGCTTTGGGGACGTTAGCAGCTATGGCCAAACAGGCAAATACACTCAATCGTGTCATTGATTGTATGAATCTTGCACCTGACGCGTAGGCAGATACCGCGCCCTGCGGCAGATCAGCTATACACTGCAACGACCCGAGCAGACCCTGAAGAAAGGAAGCGCCATGAACCACAGCACCTTCTGGCTGACCGCGAATGACCACAGCCGCCTGTACGTCAATCAATGGATGCCTGACGGGCCGGCACTTGCGGTGGTCATGCTGTCCCATGGCATGGCCGAGCACAGCGGGCGCTATGGGCGGTTGGCCGAGGCCTTGTGCGGCGCAGGCTACGGCGTGTACGCAGCGGACCAGCGCGGCCACGGGCGCACCGCCGATGAAGGCACGCTGGGGTTGTACGCCGAAAAGGATGGCTGGAACAAAGTGGTGGGCGACCTCGCCAGCCTCAACCAGCACATCGGCCAGCAGCATCCGGGGCTGCCGATCATTCTGCTGGGCCACAGCATGGGCAGCTACATAGCGCAGGCCTACCTATTGCACCACAGTGCCAGCCTGCATGGCGCGGTTCTCAGCGGCTCGAATTTCCAGCCGGTGGCGTTGTACCGCGCCGCTAGAGTGATCGCCCGTGCCGAGCGCTTGCGCCAGGGGTTGCGCGGCCGCAGTGCGCTGATCGAGTTCCTGTCGTTCGGCTCGTTCAATAAAGCCTTCAAGCCCAACCGCACGGCATTCGACTGGCTCAGCCGTGACCCGGTTGAAGTCGACAAGTACATCAACGACCCGCTCTGCGGTTTCCGCTGCACCAACCAGCTGTGGGTCGACCTGCTCGGCGGCTTGCAGCAAATCAGCAAAGCGTCCAATCTCGCCCAGATCGATCCGGGCCTGCCGATCCTGGTAATGGGCGGCGAATGTGATCCGGTGAGTGAGGGCAAGCGTCTCACCAGCCTGGCCAACGCACTGCGTGCGGCCGGTAGCCGGCATTTGCAATTGAACATTTACCCGCAGGCGCGTCATGAAGTGTTCAACGAAACCAACCGCGATGAAGTGACCGCAGATCTGCTGGCATGGCTCGACCAGGCCCTGACTTTGCGCAGGCCGGCCCGCTGCGAATAAATTTTATTTTAAAATCAGCCGATTAAAATCGGCCGATACTTACCGATTAGCCACAGGATGCACCTTTAGATGACCCAGGTAACCAACACCCCGTACGAAGCCCTCGAAGTCGGCCAGACCGCCAGCTACAGCAAAACGGTTGAAGAGCGCGATATCCAGCTGTTCGCCGCGATGTCCGGCGACCACAACCCGGTGCACCTGGATGCCGAATACGCTAAAGCGACCATGTTCAAGGAGCGGATCGCCCATGGCATGTTCAGCGGCGCCTTGATCAGCGCAGCGGTAGCCTGCGAGCTGCCTGGGCCGGGAACTATCTATATTGGCCAGCAGATGAGCTTCCAGAAGCCCGTCAAGATCGGCGACACCTTGACCGTACGCCTGGAGATCCTTGAGAAACTGCCGAAGTTTCGTGTACGCATTGCCACCCGTGTGTTCAACCAGCGTGATGAGCTGGTGGTGGACGGCGAGGCGGAAATCCTTGCGCCGCGCAAACAGCAGGTCGTGACCTTGACCGAGCTGCCGCCGATCAGCATCGGCTGATTCAAGCGCCACACAACAAATGTGGGAGGGGGCTTGCCCCCGATAGCGTCTTGTCAGTCACCGGATATGGACTGATCTACCGCCATCGGGAGCAAACCCCCTCCCGCTTTTCTTAGCACATTTACAGCACAGGGCTTACGACTGAGCGCGAGCCTGGTTACGCAGGGCTTTTACCTGGTCGTGGTTGCGCTGTACGCCGTGGTACTGACGCTCAACCAGGTCACGAATGCCCAGCAGGTTGTGCTTGTTGATCTTCTCGATCGCGTCTTTGTAAGCCTTGAGTGCGTGGTCTTCACCGCGCTCGGCTTCGTTCAACACAGCCTCTTCGTCTTTACCGGTGACCATCGACTTCACGTCGACCCAGCCACGGTGCAGCGCGCCAGCCACGCTGCCGGAGTCTTCCGGATCACCACCCAGGGCACGCACAGCGGTTTTCAGCTCGGCGGCGGCGGTGGCGCAATCAGCGGAGCGCTTGGCGAACAGCGCCTTGAGCTCTGGATGCTTGATGTCTTCGGCGCATTCCTTGAAGCCTTTCTGGCCGTCAATGCTGGTCTCGATCAGGTCGTTGAGTACAGAGATCGATTCTTTGTTGATATCAGTCATTTTCCAATTCCTTAGGCAGGTTAAACAAAGGGTTGTCTTAGTGATTGCAGCGCCCGTGCCAGGTTTTTAAAAAGTACTTTTATTTTAAATATCAACAACTTAAAAATTATTGAACCATCTGTATCGACGTTATTTGCATGATCTGTCATTTGGCCTTCATGCAGAATGCCTGTATTTTCCCAAGTCTCTACTCTCGCCGCTGAAAGCCCATGAACCCCGAAAAACTGGAACTGCTGATCACCCGCCAGATGCCCTTCGGCAAATACAAAGGCCGGATCATCGCCGACCTGCCGGGGCCTTACCTGAACTGGTTTGCCCGCGAAGGTTTCCCCCACGGTGAACTGGGTGGTTTGCTGGCCTTGATGCAGGAAATCGACCACAACGGACTCTGCGAACTGCTCGAACCGCTGCGCGCGAAACACGGCAAACCCGCCCCTCGCCATTAATTGAGAGCCCCGCCATGCCAAGGAATGCAGACAACGAACGTCACTGGCAGGCCATCGCCGGGCGCTATGCCCTGGAGCCAGGTCCGATCAATCTGGAAAACGGCTACTTCGGACGCATGAGCCGTGACGTAGAGGCGCAGTACCTGGAGCACGTCGCGTTTATCAATCGCAGCAACTCGGTGCACGTGCGCCAACGTTTCGAGCGAGGCCAGAACGTCGAGATCCGCCGGCAATTGGCCGAGCTGATCGACGTAGATCCACAGGCGGTCGCCTTCACCCGCAACGCCACCGAAGCCCTGCAATCGCTGATCCGCAACTACAACCGCCTGAAACCGGGTGATCAGATACTGATCAGCGACCTGGAATACGACACGGTCAAAGGCGCCATGCGATGGTTGGCCGGGGTTCGTGGTGTTGAGGTGATCGAGGTGTGCCACGTGCATCCGGCGAATGTCGACAGCCTGGTGCAGACCTATCGCGATGCCTTCGCCCGGCACCCACGTTTAAAGCTGATGGCGCTGACCCACGTCACCCACCGCACCGGCCTGGTAATGCCCGTTGCCGAGGTTGCCAGGCACGCCCGCGAGCATGGCATCGACGTGATCCTCGACGGCGCCCACGCCCTGGGCCAGATCGATTTCAACCTGGCCGCGCTGGGTATTGAGTTCGCAGGCTTCAACCTGCACAAATGGATCGGCGCGCCACTGACCCTGGGCTTTATGTACATCGCCCCGGAGCGCCTGGCCGATATCGACCCGGACATGGGCGAGTTTCACTACCCCATCACGGATGTACGCGCTCGCACCTCCTACAGCACACCGAACTTTCCAGCGCTGATGACCCTGCCATTGGTATTTGAGGAACATCGGGCCTTGGGCGGCGCGGCGGCCAAGGGTGCGCGGGTGAACTACCTGCGGGATTTATGGGTGGGCCAGGTGCGGCCTCTCGCAGGCATTGAGGTGCTGACGTCGGATGACCCGCGACTGTATTGCGGGATCACCGCCTTCAAGTTCATTGGGCGCGATCAGGAACTGATGGTGGATCGCTTGCTCAAGGAGCACGACCTGTTTGTGACCACCCGAACGGGGGCAGCGTTTGGTACCTGTATTCGGGTGACGCCGGGGTTGGTCACGTCGGCATTGCAGATCAATGCCTTGGCCAATGCGATTGGGCGACTCAATACGGACTAGCGATCGATGAGCGGGCGCCCCGCGGGTTTTGGCAGGCAAAAAAAATGCGGTACACCGACCAAGTGCACCGCAAAAATGCCGTCAAGCACAGCAACAACGATTCGGTAAATCAGATCAATCCAGCAGCGCCAGCGCCTCGGCGGTGACTTCCTGGATACGCGCCCAGTCGCCGTTCTTGACCCACTCAGGGTCGAGCATCCAGCTACCGCCCACGCACATCACGTTTTTCAACGCCATGTAGCTTTTGATGTTGGCCGGGCCGACGCCGCCGGTGGGGCAGAATTTCACCTCGCCGAACGGGCCGCCCAGGGCCTTGATCGCCGCCACGCCGCCGCTGACTTCGGCCGGGAACAACTTGAAGCGGCGGTAACCCAGGCCATAGCCTTCCATGATGCCGGAGGCATTGCTGATACCCGGCAGCAACGGGATCGGGCTGTGCACCGAGGCTTCCAGCAGGTCGCGGGTAATGCCGGGGGTGACGATGAACTGCGAGCCCGCCACCTCGGCCGCTTCGAGCATGTGACGATCGAGCACGGTGCCGGCGCCGGTGCACAGTTCAGGGCGCTGTTCGCGCAGCACCTGAATGGCCTTGAGGCCGAACTCGGAACGCAGGGTCACTTCCAAGGCGGTCAAACCACCGGCCGCCAGGGCATCGGCCAGCGGCAGGATGTCCTGTTCGCGAGCGATAGTGATCACCGGCAGGATCCGCGCCTTGGCGCAGAGGCTGTCGATCAGGGCAACTTTGTCCGCCATGGAAACGGTCGGTTGAGGGCTTTTCATAGCGGCTGATCCTTGGCTCATGGGCACCAGTAAATCTCTAATGTAGGTTGCAAAAACGCGCGAATCGGCATGGCAGCAACGTCGTCACTGGCCAGGGCGGCGCTCAAGGTCGTCAATTTGGCACTGCCGGAAATCGACAGCACGGTGTAGTTGGCCGTGGCCAGCAACGCGCGACTCATGGTCAGGCGCTGGTGCGGCACGGTCGGCGCCAGCATCGGCCAGCAACGGCGGGTACCGTCGGCCTGCAGGGCGTGCGCCAGATTCGGGCTGTCGGGGAACAGCGATGCGGTGTGGCCGTCATCGCCCATGCCCAATACCAGCACATCAATGGCCGGCAATTCGGCGAGCAGGCGATCGGCCTGCTCTGCAGCGTCTTCAAGGGTTGCCGTGGCGCTGTACAGGCTCAAAAATTTGGCCTTGGCCGCCGGGCCTTGCAACAGGTGCTGCTTCAACAAACCGGCATTGCTGTCGGCATGCTCTACCGGCACCCAGCGCTCATCGGCCAGGGTGACGGTGACGTTGGACCAGTCCAGGCCTTGCTTGGCCAGGTGCTGGAAAAACGCCACGGGGCTGCGGCCACCGGACACCACCAGGGTCGCTTCGCCACGGGCACTGATGGCCGCGCGCAGTTGCTCGGCCACATCGTTGGCCAGGCCTTCGGCCAACAATGCCGGCGTGCGGTACTCATGGGCCGTTACGCCCTGAGGCAGTTTCAATTCAGATATCGCCATACCACGACCTCCCATCCCGCGTGATCAGTGCAATGGAGCTCATCGGCCCCCAGGACCCCGCCGCATACGGCTTGGGCGCATCACCGGATTTTTTCCACCCGGCGATCAACTGGTCACACCACTTCCACGCGGCTTCGATTTCATCTTTGCGAACAAACAGGTTCTGATTGCCGCGCATCACTTCCAACAGCAGACGCTCGTAAGCATCCGGGATGCGTGCGCTGCGATAGGTGTCGGAAAAATTCAGTTGCAGCGGGCCGCTGCGCAGTTGCATGCCTTTGTCCAGGCCCTGCTCCTTGGTCATCACACGCAAGGAAATACCTTCGTCCGGTTGCAGGCGGATGATCAGTTTGTTGCTGATCTGCAAGCGCTGCTCGGGGGCGAAGATGTAGTGGGACGGTTCTTTGAAGTGGATAACGATCTGCGACAGCTTTTGCGGCATGCGCTTGCCGGTGCGCAGGTAGAACGGCACCCCGGCCCAACGCCAGTTACGGATATCGGCCCGCAATGCGACGAAGGTTTCGGTGTCGCTCTGAGTATTGGAGTTTTCTTCTTCCAGGTAACCCGGTACCGCTTTGCCGGCGCTGTAGCCGGCGATGTACTGGCCACGTACCACTTGGGTGGTCAGGCCGTCCGGACTGATGGGCGCCAGGGCCTTGAGCACCTTGACCTTCTCGTCGCGGATACTGTCGGCGGACAAGTCGGCCGGCGGGTCCATGGCGATCAGGCAAAGCAGCTGCAGCAGGTGGTTCTGGATCATGTCGCGCAGTTGGCCGGCCTTGTCGAAGTAACCCCAACGGCCTTCGATACCGACCTGCTCGGCCACGGTGATTTCCACGTGGGAGATGTAGTTCTGGTTCCACTGGGTTTCGAACAGGCTGTTGGCAAAACGCAGGGCGATCAGGTTCTGGACAGTTTCTTTGCCCAGGTAGTGGTCGATACGGTACGTGCGGTTTTCCGGGAAAAACTGCGCTACGGCGTCGTTGACCTTGCGCGAGGATTCCAGGTCCGAGCCGATGGGTTTTTCCAGCACCACGCGGGTGTTTTCCGCCAGGCCAACCTTGGACAGGTTTTCGCAGATCGCGCCATAAACCGCTGCGGGCGTGGCGAAGTAAGCGATCAGGGTCTGCGCGGTGCCGGCGATTTCCGCCAGGGCCACGTAGTCGTCAGCTTTCATGAAGTCGACATGCACGTAGGTCAGCCGCGCCAGGAAGCGCAGGACGATGGTTTCGTCCAGTTCCTTGCCGACGTACTTACGCAGCTCTTTTTCGATGTGCGCCAGGTGCTGTTGCTCGGAGCCGGCTTCACGGGCCAGGGCCAGGATGCGCGTGTCGTCGTGCAGCAGCCCGGCGCCATCGAGTTGATAGAGGGCAGGAAATAACTTGCGCAGCGCCAGATCACCCAAGGCGCCAAACAGGGCAAAGGTGCAGGGTTCTACGGTTATCGAAGGCATGATGTTTGTTCTTTTATCAAGTTAAGCTACAAATACCTTTTTTCAAGGCATCACTCAAGGAAAAATGTAGTAATAACCACAACATTTTCCGGAAATACGCATTCCGAGTGGTGGTGTTCAGCTACCCTCAGTAGGATAGGCCACCGCGAAAAGCCACTCGTCGATTGGCTGCCGCCCTTTATTTGCATCGTCGCCCGAAGGAAAGACTGAATGGACCGCGTGCGAAATCTTCTGGAACAGATCCGGAACCGCCTCGAAGAATTGAACAAGGCCGAGAAAAAAGTCGCCGAGGTCATCCTGCTCAACCCGCAGCAGGCGACCCGCTTCTCTATCGCCGCCCTCGCCCAAGCCGCCTCGGTCAGTGAACCGACGGTCAACCGTTTCTGCCGTTCGTTCGGCGTCAGCGGTTACCCTGAACTTAAATTGCAGTTGGCGCAAAGCCTGGCCAGCGGCGCGGCGTACGTCAGCCGCGCCGTGGAGGCCGATGATAACCCCGAGGCCTACACCCAGAAGATCTTTGGCAGCGCGATCGCGTCCCTGGACAGCGCTTGCCAGGCACTGGATCCCAACCTGATCAGCAAGGCCGTAGACCTGCTGATCCAGGCGCGCCAGATCCATTTCTTCGGCCTCGGTGCGTCAGCCCCGGTGGCCATGGATGCACTGCACAAGTTCTTCCGCTTTAACCTCTCGGTCACGGCCCACGCCGATGTGCTGATGCAGCGCATGATCGCGTCGGTGGCCCATACGGGCGAGCTGTTCGTGATTATTTCCTACACCGGGCGTACCCGTGAGTTGGTGGAAGTGGCGCGTATCGCGCGGGAAAACGGCGCCTCAGTGCTCGGCGTCACCGCCGAGAACTCGCCACTGGCCAAGGCCAGTACGGTGAGCCTGAACATTCCGCTGCCCGAAGACACCGACATCTATATGCCGATGACCTCGCGGATCATCCAGTTGACCGTGCTGGACGTGCTGGCGACCGGCATGACCTTGCGCCGTGGCGTGGATTTCCAGCCGCATTTGCGCAAGATCAAAGAGAGCTTGAATGACAGTCGGTATCCGGTGGGGGATGAGTTCAACTAAGCCGCAATCTTTGCCGTCAGTTCCAACCCTTCGCGAGCGAGCCCTGCGCCACGTTTGACCGATTTCGACCTTGAAATACGCGCGAATTGGGCGGGCTTGCTCGCAAAGAGCCCACCAGCCACACCGCTAAAGCCCAGCACGGGCCTGCAGACTCAGGTGTGCTCTCTCCCCCGGCGCCAAACGGGCGCCGGCCACCGCCGACTCCACGCACACAAACCCCGACGCCTCGTTGAAGCTCACCCCCAGCAGCGGCCGGCTGCCCGGATGCCACACCACGGTGTCAGCGCTGTCGCCAGTGTCGATGCACAGTTCGCGCTGCCAGGCGTGGTCCTTGAGGTGCAACTCACCCTCATGCTGAAACACCCGCTGGCACCCACCCTCCACCCGTAACTCGCCTTCCTGCTGGCAGACCTGGCGATTGAGCTGGTCGTAACCTTGAGCGCCATCAAGCCCAGACAGCGCTATCTCGTCGACGTGACCAATACGCCAGTAAGCGTGCAAAGCATGGCTCAACTGGCACGGCAACTCGTCCTGGTGCTCGGTGCTCAAGCGCAGCTCCAGGGTGTCGCCCAGGTGCGCGTGCAGGTCAACCTGCCAGTCGCACAGCTGCAATTGCCAGTGCAGGCGCACGCCGTCGTCGTCGGTGCGGGTGTCGAGCAGCTTCCAGTCGATCAACCGTGCCCAACCGTGGGATGGCCACGCGTTCTCGCTCGGGTGACGGCCATACCACGGCCAGCACACCGGCACGCCGCCACGGATGGCACCGACCTGAGGCCACTTGGCCGCGCACCACAGCCAGGGTTTCTGGCCACGGGGTTGAAAATGCAACAGTTGCGCGCCCTGACGGCTGAACACCGCCTGGCACAGCGGATGGTCAATCACCAACACGTCGCGCAGCTGAAAGCGTTCCCAGGCGAACACCGGACGCTCGCGCAAGGATTTGAAAAAGCGTTGCAGCGGATGCTCATGCATGTGCCACGGTCCTGAAATTCATCGCAGTGCTGCTCAAAAAAAAGCGGATAGCCATGGCTACCCGCAAATGCGCACAGAGAGAAGGAGCTTATCGCAAAGCGTTAGAAGGTCGACTGAATTTTCAGACCCGCCACCAGCGCGTTGTCGACTTTATCCACGCCGCCCGGTTGCACGACGTATTGCAGGTTAGGACGCACGGTCAACCAGTTGGTGACGTGGAAGCCGTAGTTGATTTCGAAGTTGTATTCGGTCTCGCGAATCGGCGTGTACAGCGGGTTGTCGTAATCGCTCACGCCGTTGGCAGCGTTAAGCAGTTCCGAGTTTTTCTTCACGTCATCGTTGACGTGCAAACGCGCCGCGCCAATGCCGACGTCGTCTTTTGGACGCGCATCGAATGGGCCTTTGTACACCAGCATGATCGACTGGTAGTTGTCGACCAGGTTGGTTTCCTTGTCGTGGAAGGTGGCGTTGGCCGCAATATTCAAGCCGCGCGAAGCGTCGCCGTTGTGCGTCGTGAGTTGTTGTTGGGCAACGAACCAGTAGCCTTTCTTACTGCTGCGGGTGCGGTAGTTGGCGCCCGTGGTAGCGGCATCGTTACCGTTGACGTCTTCACGCACGTCGCTGGCATCGGCGGCGCTCTTGTAGTAACCCACGCGGTATTCGCCCGGCAGGTTGTTCACCTTCGGCGACCAGACCAATTCCACCGGGATCACGGTGCCCTTGGTGCCGCTGCCGCTGAGCTTGAAGCCGTTGCCGTGCTCGAGCTGCGATGGGTTCTGGTTGTAAGCACCGATCTGCGCATACAGTTCAGGCGTGATGTGGTACTTCACGCGGATTGCCGCCTGGCTGACCGGCCAGTTGTACCAGGTGCTGACGTAGTTACCCACTTGGGAACCGCAGAACGACAGGTTCTGGAAGTCGCATGGGAAGGTGTTGAAATCTTCGCCTTCACCGAAGTAACCGAGTTTCACATCCAGCTTGTTGTCGAACATCTGGTGCTGGATCCAGAACTGGGTCAGACGCACCATGTGGCCACGGCCGTAGACTTCCATCGACGAGCTGAGCGTGCCGGCACGCGGGTCGCCAATACGGTCGTTGGAAATGTTCTGGCCATTACGGTTGGTCAACTGGATCTTGGCCTGAGTGTTATCCCAGCCCCACAGCTTTTGCAGATCCAGTGCCACGCCCAGACCGAACTGGTCGGAGTAACGCCCGGTTTTGTCGTCGTTGTAGCCGCCGTGCAGGTTGGCGCCCATTTCCCCAACGTAGTCCGCCTTGATGTCGATACCTTGCTCGATCAGCTTGGTACGTTCACCACCCCAATCACCGGTCATCCATTTGGAGTCGGCGCTGAAAGCCTCGTCCGCCATCGCATTGGCGGACAAAACCAGAACGGCTGCAGCTGACAGTTGGCAGATCAGCCGGGTGTTGTTGTGTTGCTTTTTCATCCCTACATCCTCGTCTTTATTGTTATTAAACTGTTTTTATCTAACGCGGGTTACATTTTTTAGCTAAAACAACAGGTTAACGTGCTCAGCGACCCTTGAACTGGGCCACGTTATCGGCATGCCCGTGCGTCGGCAGTGACGCTGCCGTGCCCAGGCGCTCACCGGTGTTGGCGTCAAACAGCAGCACCTTCGCCGGATCGAATTGCAGGGTCAGGGTCTCACCCACCTGAGGGGCCACATCGGGCGCCAGGCGGCAGCAGACCTTGGTGTCATTGAGTTGCACAAACACCAGGGTGTCCGGGCCGGTCGGCTCGGTCACCTGGACTTCAGCACGAATGCTCGACGCACTGTCGCCCTCGCCCACCGCCAGCATGATTTGCTCCGGGCGCAGGCCCAGGATCACGTCGCGGTCTTCAAGGCCGGCATCGGTCACGTTCAGCGCCAGCTCACAACGGGCCTGGCCGCTGTCCAGCAGGGCCACCAGGCGACCGTCCTTGCGCTGCAGGCGCAGGGGCACGAAGTTCATCGGCGGCGAGCCGATAAAGCTCGCCACGAACTGGTTGGCGGGATTGTTGTAGATGTCTTTTGGCGTGCCGAACTGCTGGATGATGCCGTCCTTCATCACCGCCACTTTGTCGCCCAGGGTCATCGCTTCGATCTGGTCGTGGGTGACGTAGACGGTGGTGGTTTTCAGGCGCTGATGCATCAGTTTCATTTCGGTGCGCATCTCGACGCGCAGCTTGGCGTCGAGGTTGGACAGCGGTTCGTCGAACAGGTAGATCTTCGGCCGACGCGCCAGGGCACGGCCCATGGCCACGCGCTGCTGCTGGCCGCCGGAGAGCTGGCCCGGCTTGCGATTGAGCAGGTGTTCGATCTGCAGCAACTTGGCCACGCGCGCCACTTCGGCGTCGATGTCGGCTTGAGGCATTTTGCGAATCTTGAGGCCGAATTCGATGTTCTCGCGCACGCTCATGGTCGGGTACAGCGCGTAAGACTGAAACACCATGGCGATGTCGCGATCCTTGGGGCTCATGCCGCTGACATCCTGGTCACCGATCATGATCGCGCCGCCGGTGATGGTCTCCAGACCGGCGATGCAGTTCATCAGGGTGGACTTGCCGCAACCCGAAGGGCCGACCAGGATCAGGAATTCGCCTTCCTTGATCGACAGTTCGATGTTCTTCAAGGTGTCGGGCAAGCCCGCGCCATAGGTCTTGTTTACATTGCGAAGTTCAAGCGTAGCCATGATTACCCCTTGACCGCGCCGGCCGTGAGGCCGCGCACGAAATACTTGCCTGCGATCACATAGACCAGCAGGGTCGGCAGCCCAGCGATCATCGCCGCCGCCATATCAACGTTATATTCCTTGGCCCCGGTGCTGGTGTTGACCAGGTTGTTCAGCGCCACGGTGATGGGCTGGGAGTCGCCACTGGAGAACACCACACCGAACAGGAAGTCGTTCCAGATCTGCGTGAACTGCCAGATCAGGCAGACCATGATGATCGGGGTGGACATCGGCAGAATGATCTGACGGAAGATGGTGAAAAAGCCGGCACCGTCCAGGCGGGCAGCCTTGATCAGCGCATCGGGAATGCTCACGTAGTAGTTACGGAAGAACAGCGTGGTGAACGCCAGCCCGTAGACCACGTGCACAAACACCAGGCCGGTGGTGGTACTGGCCAGGCCCATCTTGCCAAGGGTGAACGACGCCGGCAGCAGCACGGTCTGGAACGGCAGGAAGCAGCCGAACAACAGCAGGCCGAAGAACAGCTGCGAGCCACGAAAACGCCAGAACGACAGCACATAGCCGTTCAATGCGCCAATGGCCGTGGAGATCAGTACCGCCGGAACGGTAATCTTGATCGAGTTCCAGAAGTAGCCATCCACCGTCGCCCACGCCTTGACCCAGCCGATGCCGCTGACCACGGTGGGCCAGCTCAACAGATTGCCGGTGCTGATGTCTTCCGGGGTTTTGAAGCTGGTGAGCAGCATCACCACCAGCGGCACCAGGTACAGCAGCACCGCGAGGATCAGCACCGCGTAGATCGCGATGCGGCTCAGGCTGATGGCGGGTTTAGAAGCGAGACTAGTCATTACGTTTGGTCCTCAGCTCGGAGTAGAGGTAAGGCACGATGATCGCGAGGATCGCACCGAGCATCAGGATTGCACTGGCCGAGCCCATGCCCATCTGGCCACGGCTGAAGGTGAACGAGTACATGAACATCGCCGGCAGGTCGGACGAGTAGCCAGGGCCGCCGGCGGTCATGGCCGCCACCAGGTCGAAGCTCTTGATCGCAATGTGCGCCAGAATCATCACCGCACTGAAGAACACCGGACGCAGGCTTGGCAGCACCACGCTCCAGTAAATGCGCGGCAGGCTCGCACCGTCGATCTGCGCGGCACGGATGATCGATTGATCAACGCCACGCAGGCCGGCCAGGAACATGGCCATGATGAAACCGGAGGCTTGCCACACGGCGGCGATCACCAGGCAGTAGACCACGCGGTCCGGGTCGATCAGCCAATCCAGGCGGAAGCCTTCCCAGCCCCAGTCACGCAGGAGTTTGTCCAGGCCCATGCCCGGGTTAAGCAGCCATTTCCAGGCGGTACCGGTGACGATCATCGAGAGCGCCATCGGGTACAGGTAAATGGTGCGGATAAAGCCTTCGCGACGGATTTTCTGGTCGAGGAAAATCGCCAGCGTCACGCCGATAACGAGGGTAATGCCAATGAACATCCCGCCAAACAGCGCCAGGTTCTTGCTCGCCACCCACCAGCGATCGTTGTCGAACAACCGCTCGTATTGCGCAAGACCCGCCCATTTGTAGCTCGGCAGGAACGTAGACGTGGTGAACGACAGTACAAACGTCCACAGGATGTAGCCGTAGAAACCCACCAACACGATGAACATGCTGGGCGCCAGCACCAGTTTGGGGAGCCAGCGCTGCAGCGCATCGAACGGCGAGGCTTTGCTGAACACAGCAACAGAACTCATGGGAAAATCCACTGAAAGAATAAGGGCGACTGCAAGCTACAAGCGAAGACAACCGCGCCCACTTGTAGCTTGCAGCTTGTAGCTTATTTACTTAGCCGACTTGATCGCAGCGCCGAGTTTCTTGGCGGTGTCGGCCGGGTCGGCTTTCGGGTCGTTGATGTAGTTGGTCACGACATCAAAGAACGCACCTTGCACCGCCAAAGTGGTAGCCATGTTGTGCGCCATGCTTGGCTGCAGGCCGCCGGTCTTGGCGTCTGTCAGGAAGTCCTTGGCGGCGGTCTGGGCGCAGGAGTCGAAACCGTACGACTCCATTTTGGTCAGCATGTCATTGCGCACAGGGATCGAGCCCTTATTGATGCTGAAGACTTTCTGGAAGTTTTCACCCAATACGACTTTGGCGATGTCCTGCTGGCCGGCAGCGGTGCCTTTGTCTTTCTGCTTGAACACCGCCAGGGAGTCGATGTTGTAGGTGAAGGCTTTTTCGGTGCCCGGGAAGGCTACGCACTCGTAATCCTTGCCCGCGACTTTCTTGGCGGCAGTCCACTCGGACTTGGCCCAGTCACCCATGATCTGCATGCCGGCCTTGCCGTTGATGACCTTGCCCGCTTCCAGGTTCCAGTCCTGGCCTTTACCGTCGACGTCCATGTAGGTCGCGACTTTCTTAAGCTCGGTGAGGGCCTTGACCATTTCCGGACCGGTCAGTGCGCCGTTGTCCAGGTCGACCAGGGCTTTCTTGTAGCCGTCGGCACCCATCACCGACAGAACAACGGCTTCGAAGACCGTGCTGTCCTGCCAAGGTTGGCCACCGTGGGCGAGCGGGATGAAACCTGCGGCCTTCAGCTTGTCGCCGGCGGCATAGAATTCTTCGAGGGTGGTAGGGTTTTTGGTGATGCCGGCTTTCTTGAAGACTTCCGGGTTGATCCATAGCCAGTTGACGCGGTGGATGTTCACCGGCACGGCCACGTAGTCACCGTCGTACTTCACGGTGTCGGAGACTTTCTTGTCGAGCAGCGAGTCCCACTTTTCCTGTTTGGCCACGTCTTTCAGGACGTCGGTGTCGAGCAGACCGGTAGATGCCCATTCCTGGATGTCGGGGCCTTTGATCTGGGCGACGCCTGGCGGGTTGCCTGCCACCGCGCGGCTTTTCAGCACGGTCATGGCCGTGGCGCCACCGCCACCTGCGACAGCACCGTCCTTCCAGGTGAAGCCGTCTTTTTCGACTTGGGCCTTCAGGACATCTACAGCCGCTTTTTCGCCACCCGAGGTCCACCAATGCACAACTTCAACCGTACCTTTGGAGTCGGCGGCAAATGCACTGAGGGGAAACAACGAGGCAACGGAAATAGCTACGGCGAGGCGATTAATCGCGTTCATCTGAATACCTTTTCTTGTTGTTATGCATGCAAGTCTGGAGCTTGCGCTGCACGGAGTTTAAACATGGATATTTCAAGTGCAGGTAACAAAGGGATGCCCAAATGTCACCAGTTAGTGACATAACGCCCAGCGCCTAACGCGCTGGCCATACTCGGCGCCAGAGGCAGTGCAGGCAGCACCACCGCTTGCCAGGCATGGTACAGGTCCGGCTTGCCACCCCAGATGCTGCTGCTGGGCTGGTTATGCGGGCTGAGTTCGTGGTGCCAGCTGCCATTGAGCCGGTCGATAAAATGGCTGTCGCAGAACTCCCAGAACCGCCGGTACCAGGTTTCGTAATGCAACTCTCCGGTACGTTTGAGCAAAGCCTGGGCCGCCGCGCTCGCTTCGGCGTGGGTCCAGTGCAATCGCTCCCGCACTACCGGGCGGTGGTTCCAGTCCAGCGTATAGACAATGCCGGGCGCACCATCCACGGCCCAGGCGTATTCGCAGGCACTGGCGAACAGACCTTTGGCGTCGCTCAGCAGCCAGTCCGGCGTGACCAGCCCGGCTTGCAGGCGCGCGGCCTCCAGGTGCAGCACCAGTCGCGCCCATTCAAAGCCGTGGCCGGGGGTGATGCCGTAAGGGCGGAAGCCGTCGGCGGGGTTGTCTGCGTTGTAATCGAGCAAGGGTTGCCACTGGGTATCGAAATGCTCAATGACCATGAATTGATGGGCGGCGGCATGGCTGTGAATCACCCGCTCGACAATGCGCAGCGCACGGTCCAGCCAGCGGGTGTCACCGGTGACATCCGCCAGGGCCAAAAAGGCTTCGGTGGCGTGCATGTTGCTGTTGGCACCGCGATAGGCTTCGACGCCGCTCCAGTCCTTGGCAAAGGACTCGAGCATCACGCCCTCCTCCTCGCTCCAAAAGAACTGGTCGATGATATGGACGGCGTCATTGAGCAAGGTGTGCGCACCGGGCGCGCCCGCGACCACGGCAGAGCTGGCGGCCAGGGCGACGAAGGCATGCAGGTAGGCGGCTTTGCCGGTGTTGCCATCCAGCGCACGAGACGTGGCAAACCAGCCACCGTGCTCAGTGTCGCGCAGAGGCCCGCTGAGAGCCGCAACACCGTGTTCGACCAATGCGGCATACCCCGGCAACCCCATGGCATGGGCCATGGCGAAGCTGTGGGTCATGCGTGCGGTGTTCATGGTTTCGGCGTGGGCATCGGCCGGGAGATGGCCCTTGTCATCCAGGTTGCCAAAACCGTCAGGCATACGGGAGGCCTTGGCGAATGACAGCAGGCGCTGGCCTTCGGCGGCGAGCCAGGCGTAATGGGCAGGCGCGTTCAGCCAACTGCTGGCAGGCAGTGGAGGCGTGGTCATGGGTGGCCCTTATTGTTTTTTGTGGGATGACCGGAGTCTAAACAAGGGCGTGCGCGGGGCATGTAACGAAGGGGATCGGAAATGTCACCGGGCGGTGACATTTCTCCAGGACACGCGTTACTGACCGGGCGTCGGGCTCTTGGCGGACGTATTGAGCTGCTGCTGCAGGTTTTGTACCTGGCTCTGCAAGGTGGTGATATTGCGGGTGGTCTGGATGCGGAACACGTCGAACTCTTTGTTGGTCGGCGCATCGCTGTTGGCCGGCTGGCTGTCCTGGGCGCTTTTGAGGACGACAAGGTCCTGCTCAAGGCGGGCAATCGCAGCGCTCGGGTTACCTTGTTTTTTCAGGGCGGCCACGTCGGCAGCCAATTCCTTGATCTCGGTATCGCGCTTGCCGCCGTCGCCTTGCGCCGCCTTGAGGCTGGCAACGGCATCGGTCAAGGCTTGTACCTGGCCTTGCAGCTTGCTGTTGGCGGTGGAGAGTTCCGTGGTGCTGGCGGTCATTTGCGCCAAACGTTTATCCAGCTCTGTGGCCTGGCCGGCTACCCCGAGCTGCTGCTTGCCCTGCTCCAGCAGTTGGCTTTCCAGTTGCTTGATCTGCAGTTTCAGCGCCTCGCTGCCATTGTTTACGCTGGCCTCGCTGGCGACGACCTTGCCGGAAATGTCCTGCAGGCGCCCCGCCGCTTCTTCGCTGATGCGCGCGAAGCTTTCCTGGGTGGCGACCAATTGCTGGCCCATCAATGAGATCTGCTGGAAGCTCCACCAGGCCAAACCGGCAAAGGCGATCAGCAGTGCGCCGATCAGCGCCCACAACGGGCCGGTGCTGGCGCCCTTGACCTTGACCACGGGCGTGGTGCGCGAACGCACCGAGGTGGCCGGTGAAGGTTCGAAATCATCGTCATCCCCGAGATCGGCCCGCAGGCTGGGAACGTTGTCGAAGTCGTCGTTAGCATCGTTACGCATGAATCAACCCTGAATCGCTGAAGTGGCTGGCGGGAACGCCGAGCGACGGGAGTATAAACCGCTGCCCCGACGCACTGATCGACCGGGAACCCTGAATTCGGTTCCCGATGTGTTGCCTGGTGTGACCTTAGTTGCCCCCCGGATCCTGGGCTTTCCACCAACTGCAGAACTCGTCGAGGGCGGCCCATAGGCTGACCTTGGGCGCGTAATCCAGATAATGCCTGGCCCGGCTGATGTCGAGGGTGAAATCTTTGTTCATCACTTGCATGCCCAGGCGCGAGAGCGCGGGCTCCGGTCGTCCGGGCCACAGCGCACAGCATGCTTCGTTCAGCGCCGCCACGCTGTAGGACAAACCGTAGGACCGATAGCGGGTCACCTGAGGCAACTGCATTTGGCGCATCACGTAGTTCACCACATCCCACACCGGCACCGGCGTGCCGTTGCTGATGTTGTAGGCCCTGCCCAACGCAGAGCCGGGGGCCAGCAAACTGCTGAGCAGCGCTTCGTTAAGATTGTGGATGCTGGTGAAGTCGACCTTGTTCAGGCCGTCACCGACGATCGCCAGGCGGTTCTTGCGCTGCATGTTAAGCAGGCGCGGGAAGATGCTCGTATCGCCGGCACCGGTGACGAACCGCGGGCGCAGGGCCAGCACTTCAAGACCGAACTCCTGGGCGCCGAATACCTTTTGCTCGGCCAGGTATTTGGTGGCGGCATAGGGGTGCTTGAAGCGCTTGGGCACTTGCTCTTCGGTCAGGCCCAGATGATCGCGGCCATCGAAGTAGATCGACGGCGAGGACAGGTGCACCAGTCGCCCGACGTGCTGCTTCAAGCAGGCCTCAACCACGTTTTCGGTAAGCTGCACGTTGCCCTGATAGAAGTCCTGGTAACGCCCCCACAGCCCGACGGCGCCGGCGCAGTGCACCACGGCTTCAACATCGCGGCACAGGTCACGCACCAGGTCGGCATCATTCAGATCGCCCGGGATAAACTCGGCACCGCGCCTGACCAAGTGCTCCACGCCTTCGGCGCGACGCCCGTTGACCCGCACGTCCAAGCCCTGCTCCAGGGCGAAACGCGCAAAGCGCCCGCCGATGAAGCCGCTTGCGCCGGTGACCAGAATTTTCATGGAGCCTCCTACGGATGCAGTTGCGAGCGCCAAACTTCAAGCTGCAAGCTGCAAGTTAAAAACGGTGCGCAAGCTTTTCGCTTGCAGGCTGCAGCTTGACGCCCGTCACGGCTGATAGGGCACCAACCACTGACCGCACACCTGGGCCAGATGGTCAGTCAACAAGCCCAACAGTTGTCCGCCATTGCGCCAATGATGCCAGTACAACGGCACATCGATCGGCTTATCTGGCAGCAACTCCACCAGCACACCTTTTTCAAGCTGATCGCGCACCTGCAGTTCGGGCACCAGCCCCCACCCAAGCCCGGCTTCTGTCAGACGGATAAAACCTTCAGACGACGGGCACAGGTGATGCTCGAAACCTCCCTCCACCCCCAGGGAGGCCAGGTAACGGTGCTGCAGGAAATCATCGGGGCCAAACACCAGCGCCGGCGTGCGCGCCAGTTGGTCGGCACGCACGCCCTGGGGGAAGTGCCGGGCAATAAACGCCGGGCTGGCCAGCGCACGGTAGCGCATGGCGCCGAGCAACAGGCTGCGCGCCCCGGCCACCGGGCGTTCGCTGGCGCAGATGCAGGCGGCCACTTCGCCGGCGCGCATGCGCTTGAGACCTACGGTCTGGTCCTCAACCACCAGGTCGAGCAGCAAATGCTGCTCGGCACAAAAATCGCTGACGGCCTCGGCCCACCATGTCGCCAGGCTGTCGGCATTCAACGCGATGCGCAGACGTTCGGGCATGCCTTCTTCGTCCAGCGCCGGCACCTGGCCTTGCAGGTCGCGCTCCAGCAACCGCACCTGCTGCACGTGGTTAAGCAGGCGCCGGCCGATATCGGTGGGCGTGGGTGGTGTCGCCCGCACCAGCACCGGCTGGCCGATGCGTGCCTCGAGCAGTTTGATGCGCTGGGAGATCGCCGACTGTGACAACCCCAGCACCTGGGCGCCACGTTCGAAGCCGGCCTGCTCCACCACCGCCGCCAGGGCGGAAAGCAACTTATAGTCGAACATCAGTTTCTCTAATGAGCGATCAGCAATATTGGTTTTTCTTATACCGCGTCGAGCCCGAGAATGACCAGCATCGATGAGAGGAACTTTACCTATGTGGCAAAGCTATATGAACGGACTGCTGGTGGCCCTGGGGCTGATCATGGCGATCGGCACGCAAAACGCCTTCGTCCTGGCCCAGAGCCTGCGCCGTGAACACCACCTGCCGGTGGCGGCGCTGTGTGTGGTCTGCGATGCGTTGTTGGTGGCGGCCGGGGTATTCGGCCTGGCGACCGTGCTGGCGCAGAGTCCGATATTACTGGCGGTCGCGCGTTGGGGCGGCGCCGCGTTCCTGTTGTGGTACGGCGCGTGTGCGTTGCGCAGGGCCTGCTCGAAACAGAGCCTGGACCAAGGCGACAGCCTCAAGAGCCGCTCCTTGCGCGCGGTGTTGCTCAGCGCCCTGGCGGTAACCCTGCTCAATCCCCACGTTTACCTGGATACCGTGCTGCTGATCGGCTCGCTGGGGGCGCAACAGACCGAACCCGGCGCCTACGTGGCCGGTGCCGCCAGCGCGTCATTTCTGTGGTTCGCCACCCTGGCGCTCGGCGCGGCATGGCTCGCGCCGTGGCTGGCACGCCCGGCGACCTGGCGCCTGCTGGACCTGCTGGTGGCAGTGATGATGTTCAGCGTGGCCTATCAATTAATAAGCGCATCGTGAAGTTATTCCAAAAGGCTCTGGAACCTCTATCCCACACAGTTGTTGCGTGGTTTTGCCGCACCCCCGGTGCTATGATCCTGCCCCTGCGCCGCAAAGAGTACAAACTCCCCGGCGCTTGTTTGGCCGCCCGTGATCGGCCTTGCGCTCACCGCAACTGACCTGATTAGGAGAATTATCATGGCTTTCGAATTGCCGCCGCTGCCCTACGCACACGATGCCCTGCAGCCGCACATCTCCAAGGAAACCCTGGAGTACCACCACGACAAGCACCACAACACCTATGTCGTGAACCTGAACAACCTGGTGCCAGGCACCGAGTTCGAAGGCAAGACCCTGGAAGAAATCGTCAAGTCTTCTTCGGGCGGCATCTTCAACAACGCCGCTCAGGTCTGGAACCACACGTTCTACTGGAACTGCCTGGCGCCAAACGCCGGCGGCCAACCTACCGGCGCGCTGGCTGAAGCCATCAACGCTGCGTTCGGTTCGTTCGACAAGTTCAAGGAAGAATTCACCAAGACGTCCGTCGGCACCTTCGGTTCCGGTTGGGGCTGGCTGGTGAAAAAGGCTGACGGTTCCCTGGCCCTGGCCAGCACCATCGGCGCCGGCAACCCGCTGACCAGCGGCGACACCCCGCTGCTGACCTGCGACGTGTGGGAACACGCTTACTACATCGACTACCGCAACGTGCGTCCGAAGTATGTGGAAGCGTTCTGGAACCTGGTCAACTGGAAGTTCGTGGCTGAGCAGTTCGAAGGCAAGACCTTCACTGCCTAAGCAACCCTTGCAGTAGAGAGAGCCCGGCGATCGCCGGGCTTTTTTGTGGACGCTTAAAAAGGAACGCCATGCGGGAAGTGTGGAACTCACCGAAACGAATTCGCCACCCAGACAACGAGAGAAATACCTCTCTCATTTCAGGCAGGAGAGTGTGCAATGGATCCGTTATCGATGGGTATGTCGGCGGTGTCATCAGTGATGCCAATCGTCGGTCAAGGCATGGATTTGCTGGGCAAAGGCATGGATTTGCTCGGAAAGCTGGTAGACGCAAAAAGCGCGAACGCAAGCCAGGACCAAGGCAAAATCGGCGCAGATACGCACCAGAGCAACGCTGTTCAGATCAATTTCAACTGATAAAACCGTCGCGTGCCGTACCAGAGAGCGGCGGATTTTATCCGCCCTCTTCCTGCCCCGCCTTCATTCGCCCGCTTCCCGCCGCTCACGCCCCAATGTTCCTTTGACGGCCGCCATCAGATTGCCAATACTCATGGCATATTGAAGGCCACCCGCATGAGACAAGGAATGCCCCTTTGAAGCTGGAACTCAAAAACAGCTTGTCGGTGAAGTTGCTACGGGTTGTGCTGCTGTCTGCATTGATCGTGGGCGTGGCGCTGAGCGTGGCGCAGATCGTCTTCGACGCCTACAAGACACGCCAGGCCGTGAACGGCGATGCCCAACGCATCCTCGACATGTTCCGCGACCCCTCGACCCAAGCCGTCTACAGCCTGGACCGAGAGATGGGTATGCAGGTGATCGAAGGCCTGTTTCAGGACGAGGCCGTGCGCATGGCCTCCATCGGCCATCCCAACGAAACCATGCTGGCGGAAAAAAGCCGCGCCTTGCAGCACTCCCCCAGCCGTTGGTTGACCGACCTGATACTTGGCAAAGAGCGCACATTCACCACTGCACTGGTTGGCAAAGGCCCCTACAGCGAATATTACGGCGATTTGAGTATCACCCTCGACACCGCCACCTACGGCCAGGGCTTTATTGTCAGCTCGGTGATCATCTTTATCTCCGGGGTTCTACGCGCGCTGGCCATGGGTCTGGTGCTGTACCTGGTGTATCACTGGCTGCTGACCAAACCGTTGTCGCGGATAATCGAGCACCTGACCTCGATCAATCCGGACCGGCCCAGCGAGCATAAGATTCCGCAACTCAAGGGCCACGAGCGCAACGAGTTGGGGCTGTGGATCAACACCGCGAACCAATTGCTCGAGTCCATCGAACGCAATACCCACCTGCGCCACGAAGCCGAAAGCAGCCTGCTGCGCATGGCGCAGTACGATTTCCTGACGGGCCTGCCCAACCGCCAGAAGCTGCAGGAGCAACTGGACAAGATCCTGATCGACGCTGGCCGGCGCCAGCGCCGCGTGGCGGTGTTGTGCGTGGGGCTGGATGACTTCAAAAGCGTCAACGAGCAGTTTACCTACCAGGCCGGCGACAAATTGTTGCTGGCCCTGGCCGATCGCTTGCGTGCCCACAGCGGCCGCCTCGGCACCCTCGCACGGCTGGGCGGCGACCAGTTCGCCCTGGTGCAAGCCGACATCGACCAGCCTTACGAAGCCGCCGAACTGGCGCAAAGTATCCTGGATGACCTCGAAGCGGAGTTCGCCCTCGACCACGAGCAGATCCGCCTGCGCGCAACCATTGGCATCACCCTGTTCCCGGAAGACGGCGACAGCACCGAAAAGCTGCTGCAAAAAGCCGAACAGACCATGACCCTGGCCAAGAGCCGTTCGCGCAACCGCTATCAGTTCTATATCGCCAGCGTCGACAGCGAAATGCGCCGCCGCCGCGAGCTGGAAAAAGACCTGCGCGACGCCTTGGGCCGCGACCAGTTTCATTTGGTGTACCAGCCGCAGATCAGCTACCGCGACCAGCACGTGGTGGGGGTGGAGGCGCTGATTCGCTGGGAGCACCCGGAACACGGGCTGGTTCCGCCGGACCTGTTTATCCCGCTGGCCGAGCAGAACGGCACGATCATTCCGATTGGCGAGTGGGTGCTGGACCAGGCCTGCCGGCAACTGCGCGAATGGCACGACATGGGCTTCACCGCGCTGCGCATGGCGGTCAACCTGTCCACCGTGCAATTGCACCACACCGAGTTGCCACGGGTGGTCAATAACCTGATGCAGATCTACCGCCTGCCGCCGCGCAGCCTGGAGCTGGAAGTCACCGAAACCGGCCTGATGGAAGACATCAGCACCGCCGCCCAGCACCTGTTGAGCCTGCGCCGCTCCGGCGCGTTGATCGCCATCGATGATTTCGGCACCGGCTATTCATCGCTGAGTTACCTCAAGAGTCTGCCGCTGGACAAGATCAAGATCGACAAGAGCTTCGTCCAGGACCTGCTGGACGATGACGACGACGCGACCATCGTGCGCGCGATCATCCAACTGGGCAAAAGCCTGGGCATGCAGGTGATCGCCGAAGGCGTGGAAACCGCGGAACAGGAGGCTTATATCATCTCCGAGGGCTGCCACGAAGGTCAGGGTTATTACTACAGCAAACCCTTGCAGGCCAGGGAACTTGCGGCTTTCTTGAAGCAGGCCGAGCGCAACAACGCCGTCATTCTTTGACGGGGCAAACGGGGCGGGTTGTGGCTCGCAGGCTTGCCACACACGAGATAGTTGATATTTCCTGCGTATAACCCTTTACACAAAATGCAAATCTTTCGCATTATGTCGCAGTTTTTGCGCTCCCCCGCGCGCCCTATCAACAACCGAAGCAGGATGTTCGCCATGATTCGTATGCCCCTGGCCACCGCCAGTCTGCTGGCCATTGCCATTTCTCTAGCCGGTTGCGGCGAAGGTAAAGACAAACCTGCTGCCAACCAGGCGCCGACCCCGGCCGCCAGCACTACCGCTCCAGCGGCTGCCGCCCCTGCCGGCCAGGTCGATGAAGCGGCCGCCAAGGCTGTCGTCGCGCATTACGCCGACATGGTGTTCGCGGTGTACAGCGACGCCGAAACCACCGCAAAAACCCTGCAGACTGCAATCGACGCCTTCCTCGCCAAGCCGAACGCCGACACCCTGAAAGCCGCCCGCGCTGCCTGGGTTGCCGCGCGCGTGCCTTACCTGCAAAGCGAAGTGTTCCGCTTCGGCAACACCATCATTGATGACTGGGAAGGTCAGGTTAACGCCTGGCCCCTGGACGAAGGCCTGATCGACTACGTCGACAAATCCTACGAGCACGCCCTGGGCAACCCTGGCGCCACTGCCAACATCATCGCCAACACTGAAGTGCAGGTCGGCGAAGACAAGGTTGACGTGAAGGACATCACTCCGGAAAAACTCGCCAGCCTGAACGAGCTGGGCGGTTCCGAGGCCAACGTCGCCACCGGCTACCACGCCATCGAATTCCTGCTCTGGGGCCAGGACCTGAACGGCACCGGCCCTGGCGCCGGCAACCGTCCTGCGTCGGACTACCTGACCGGCGACGGCGCCACTGGTGGCCATAACGAGCGTCGCCGTGCGTACCTGAGCGCCGTGACCCAACTGCTGGTCAGCGACCTGCAGGAAATGGTCGGCAACTGGAAACCAAACGTTGAAGACAACTACCGCGCCACCCTGGAGGCAGAACCTGCCACCGATGGCCTGCGCAAGATGCTGTTCGGCATGGGCAGCCTGTCCCTGGGCGAACTGGCCGGTGAGCGGATGAAGGTGTCCCTGGAAGCCAACTCGCCGGAAGACGAGCAGGACTGCTTCAGCGACAACACTCACTACTCGCACTTCTACGACGCCAAGGGCGTGCGCAACGTCTACCTGGGCGAATACACCCGCGTTGACGGCACCAAAATGACCGGCGCCAGCCTGTCGTCCCTGGTGGCCAAGGCCGACCCGGCAGCCGACAGCGCATTGAAGGCCGACCTGGCCGCGACCGAAGCGAAAATTCAGGTCATGGTCGATCACGCCAACAAGGGTGAGCACTACGACCAGTTGATCGCAGCCGGTAACGATGCGGGCAACCAGATCGTGCGCGACGCAATCGCGGCCCTGGTCAAGCAGACCGGTTCGATCGAAGCCGCGGCGGGCAAGCTGGGCATCAGCGACCTGAATCCGGATAACGCTGATCACGAGTTCTGATTCGTGTGCAGTTGAACGAGGCGACCTTCGGGTCGCCTTTTTCATGGGCGGTTTACATGCCCTGCACCCCAGGTAGAATGGCGCCTCTGCCCCATCTCGAGCGAACTTCATGGCGTTGCCGACCCTACGCATCATCGGTTTCATCATCGGCATCTTCCTGATCACCCTTGCGATCGCCATGGTCGTGCCCATGGCCACCCTGGTGATCTTCGAACGCACCAGCGACCTGCCGTCGTTCCTGTGGGCCAGCATGATCACGTTTATCGCCGGCCTGGCGCTGGTGATTCCCGGGCGCCCCGAGCATGTGCACCTGCGTCCGCGGGACATGTACCTGCTCACCGTCACCAGTTGGGTGGTGGTGTGCGTATTCGCCGCGCTGCCGTTTCTGCTGACCCAGCACATCAGCTACACCGACTCGTTTTTTGAAAGCATGTCCGGCATCACCGCCACCGGTTCTACGGTGTTGAGCGGGCTGGACAGCATGTCACCGGGGATTCTGATGTGGCGCTCGCTGCTGCACTGGCTCGGCGGCATCGGCTTTATCGGCATGGCGGTCGCGATTCTGCCGCTGCTGCGCATCGGTGGCATGCGCCTGTTCCAGACCGAATCTTCGGACCGCTCGGAAAAAGTCATGCCCCGTTCGCACATGGTGGCGCGGCTGATCGTGGCGGCCTACGTGGGCATCACCATCCTCGGCAGCCTGGCGTTCTGGTGGGCGGGCATGGGCTTGTTCGATGCGATCAACCACGCGATGTCGGCGATTTCCACTGGTGGTTTCTCCACCTCCGACGAGTCCCTGGCCCACTGGAAACAGCCGGCGGTGCACTGGGTAGCGGTGGTGGTGATGATCCTCGGCAGCCTGCCGTTCACCTTGTACGTGGCCACCTTGCGCGGCAACCGCAAGGCGTTGATCAAGGACCAACAGGTACAGGGTTTGCTCGGCTTGCTGGTGGTGACCTGGCTGGTGCTCGGCACCTGGTACTGGTGGACGACCAGCCTGCACTGGCTCGAAGCCCTGCGCCACGTAGCGCTGAACGTGACCTCGGTGGTGACCACCACTGGTTTTGCGCTAGGGGACTACAGCCTGTGGGGCAACTTCTCGCTGATGCTGTTCTTCTACCTGGGGTTTATCGGCGGCTGTTCGGGCTCGACCGCCGGCGGGATCAAAATCTTCCGCTTCCAGGTGGCCTATATCCTGCTCAAGGCCAACTTGAACCAGTTGATTCACCCGCGTGCGGTGATCAAGCAGAAGTACAACGGCCACCGGCTCGACGAAGAAATTGTGCGTTCGATTCTGACCTTTTCGTTTTTCTTCGCCATCACCATCTGCGCCATCGCCCTGGCGTTGTCGCTGCTGGGCCTGGACTGGATGACCGCGCTGACGGGCGCCGCCAGCACCGTGTCCGGCGTCGGCCCGGGCCTGGGTGAAACCATCGGCCCGGCCGGCAACTTCTCGAGCCTGCCGGATGCCGCCAAATGGATCTTGTCCCTGGGGATGCTGTTGGGCCGCCTGGAGATCATTACAGTCTTTGTTCTGTGTATCCCGGCGTTCTGGCGTCACTGACCGTCGACGCCTCCTGCAACCGCGCCCGGTATTCGCCGGGCGTGGTATCGAACCACCGGCGAAACGCACGGAAAAAGTTGCTCGGGTCGGCAAAGCCCAACAGATAGGCGATCTCCAACAGGGTCATACTCGGCTGCGCCAGGTATTGCTCGGCCAGTTCGCGACGGGTGTCGTCGAGCAGGGTCTGAAAGCTGGTGCCCTCCTCCTGCAAACGCCGCTGCAAGGTCCGCTGGGACAGGTGCAGGGTCTGAGCCACCACTTCACGCTTGGGTTCGCCCTGGGGCAGCAATCTGCAGAGCACTTGGCGTGCCTTATGGGTCACGCGGCTTTCAGAGAAGCGTGCCAGATACTCACCGGCAAACCGATCATGCAACAGCGCCATGGCCTCGTTGGCCGTAGGCAGCGGTGCCTCCATATCAGCACGCTCGAAGATCAGCGCGTCATACGTCGCGTTGAACTCCAGCGGCGCATGGAACGCCTGTTTATAGGGCGTCAGGTCCACCGGCGGCTCGCCTTGCAGCAGGACTTTGCGCGGTTGCAGGGTGCGGCCCGTCAGCCAGCCGCACAGCGCCAGTGCACAGGCCAGCGACGCTTCGGCACTTTGCCGGGTGGGCGGCAGATGGTCGCCATGCACGGTCAGAATCAGCGCATAGCCTTCGGACAACAGTCGGAAACTCAAGTCAGCGCTTTCGGCGATGATCCGCTGGTAGCGCACCAGCCGCATAAAACCTTCAGCCAGGGTGTTGCTGGACATCAACGCGTAACCGGCCACATGAAACGACGCCGGGCGCACCACTTTGCCCATGTTCAGGCCAATCGCCGGGTTGCCCGACAGTTCGACCGCGCGCTGCCACAGGCGCGTCATGGCGTCCTGTGGAAAACGTGCGTCGGGGTCATCGAGGGCCGCGTAATCCAGGCCCACTTGTTTGAACAGGCTGCGGCAGTCCAGGCCATCCATTTCCAGCGCCTTGACGATCCCCATTGCCCAGCTTGCAGAAGTTGTTCGTTCGCTCATGGCGTCTTCTTAATAAAGCAGGCTCAAAACGGCAGCCAGGAAGCCAAGGATACTAAAGTGGCATCTAATGTCACTGGCTGTTACCAGTGTTCACTCTAGACTCAAATAAGCTCCCCGCCGAACATCTGCCCGGCGGCACAACAATCAAAGGGCTCGTCACTGTGGAAAACGTCAAGCGATTCAATAGCTTCGCCGAGTTTTACCCTTACTACCTGGCCGAACACGCCAACAGCACCTGCCGGCGCCTGCATTTTATTGGCACCACTCTGGTGATCGGTATCCTGGCCTACGCCATTGGCAGGGGGTCACTGGGGCTGTTGCTGGCCGTGCCGATTGCCGGTTACGGCTTTGCCTGGTTCGGCCACTTCTTCTTCGAAAAGAACCGCCCGGCGACCTTTCAGCACCCGTTGTACAGCTTGCTCGGGGACTTTGTGATGTACCGCGACATGATTCTGGGCAAGGTGCCGTTCTAGCCCTGCGGCAGCGTGTCACTTGCGCAAAAACGCAGAAGGTTCGTTGATCCGTCGATTTAAAAGTCTTTTTGTCATTTACAGTGCTGTATCCTGCGAAAGCTTTTTGAGAGCGCGGAATCACCTGCGATTGATAAAACAGACTTTGCGAGGAGCGACGACGATGCACGAGATACCTAATCTCCCCTTCCCAAGCCTGCACGAAACTGAGCAGCCAACACCGCAGCAGGCCAGCCCCCAGCAGCCTGAGGCCAAAGAAGCAAAACCAGTCGACAGCGAACGCCAGGACTGACGCCGTACCAGACCGTGTGGAAAGCGCACCGTTGCGCGCTTTCCACACCGCCTGAATGACCCGAGGTACCCCGCATGACCGACAACCTCCCCAACACCCCGGACACCGCTGTACTCGACGCTGCCTTGCAGATGGTCGAGGTGTGGAACCGCCTCAGCGCAGACAAGCAGGCCTTGCTGCTCAAGCGCTTCGGCACCCAGGAGAACGCGCTGGCGGCCCTGGTCACCACGCAATTGCTGGCCCCCGCGCAAGCCTGAAGTCTGGTTGATCCGACGTTTTTGCGTTTTACCGTCCTGTTCGGGCCAAAGCACCGCTATCATTAGCAGCCTATCTTTACCTGCTGCGACAGTGGACCTCTCCCCATGCCAGATACCCAGCGCCCCATGGCGGTCACGCTGCAAGTTGTTTCCATCGTCTTGTTCACCTTCATCGGCTACCTGAATATCGGCATCCCCCTGGCCGTATTGCCGGGCTATGTCCACAGCGAGCTGGGCTATGGCGCGGTGATTGCCGGATTGGTCATCAGCGTGCAGTACCTGGCGACCCTGCTGAGCCGCCCGTACGCGGGCAAAATCATCGATAACTTGGGCAGTAAGCGCGCCGTGCTGATCGGCTTGGCAGGCTGCGGCCTGAGCGGGGTGTTCATGCTGATCGCGGCCTGGTCCGCCAGCCTGCCGGCGCTGAGCCTGGGCAGCCTGCTGGTGGGCCGCCTGGTGTTGGGCAGCGCGGAAAGCCTGGTCGGCTCGGGTGCCATCGGCTGGGGCATCGGCCGGGTAGGCGCGGCCAATACCGCCAAGGTCATCTCGTGGAATGGCATTGCCAGTTATGGCGCGCTGGCGGTCGGCGCACCGCTGGGCGTGCTGCTGGTCAGTCACCTGGGGCTGTGGAGCATGGGCGTCAGCATTATTGTGCTGGCGCTGTTGGGCTTACTGCTGGCCTGGAACAAAGTCGCGGCGCCGATTGTGACCGGCGTGCGCCTGCCGTTCATGAATGTACTCGGTCGCGTCTTGCCCCACGGTTGCGCGCTTGCCCTGGGCTCCATCGGCTTTGGCACCATCGCCACCTTCATCACCCTGTATTACACCACCCAACACTGGGATAACGCGGTGTGGGCGCTGAGCCTGTTCGGCGCCAGCTTTATTGGCGCGCGCCTGCTGTTCGGCAACTTGATCAACCGTATCGGCGGCTTTCGCGTGGCGATCGCCTGCCTGTCAGTGGAGATCCTTGGCCTGCTGTTGCTGTGGCTGGCGCCGGATGCGCACCTGGCCCTGGCCGGCGCTGCCTTGAGCGGGTTTGGGTTTTCGCTGGTGTTTCCTGCGCTGGGGGTGGAGGCAGTCAATTTGGTGCCCGCATCGAGCCGCGGTTCGGCGGTGGGGGCTTACTCACTGTTTATCGACCTGTCACTGGGCATCACCGGCCCGTTGGCCGGGGCAGTGGCGGCAGGCTTCGGCTTTGCGTCAATCTTCCTGTTTGCCGCCCTCGCCGCCCTCGGCGGTTTACTGCTGAGCGTGTACCTGTACCGGCAGGCGCCCAAGGCCCGCGAAACACGCGACGCTTAGAAGTCGACCTTGCCGCGCCCGGCCTTGATGCTGCCGCGCTTGGTCTTGGATTCCAGGCGGCGTTTCTTCGAGCCCAGAGTGGGCTTGGTCGGGCGGCGTTTCTTCTCGACCTTGGTGGCGCTGAGGATCAACTCCACCAAGCGCTCCAGCGCATCGGCGCGGTTCTGTTCCTGGGTCCGGTATTGCTGGGCCTTGAGGATCAACACGCCGTCGCTGGTGATGCGACTGTCACGCAGTGCCAGCAGCCGCTCTTTATAGAAATCCGGCAGCGACGACGCCGGAATATCAAAACGCAGGTGCACCGCGCTCGACACCTTGTTGACGTTTTGCCCACCAGCGCCCTGGGCGCGGATGGCAGTCAGCTCGATTTCGGCATCGGGCAGGTGCACGTTGTTGGAAATGACCAGCATTACTGAAAAACCTTAGGCAACGGATAAGCCAATCGTGGATAACAACATAGGCAACAAGGTCACCCGTGGAATGAAAATACCCTTGATGGCTTTGCTCGGCACTTTAGCACTCATTCAAACTTCGCAGTCCTTCGCCGATAGTGCCAACGGCAAGACTCTGTATTCACAGCGATGCGCCATGTGCCACGGAGCGGACCTCAAGGCGACGGGACCATTGGCCAGGAAAAGCAGCCCGCCTACACCTGACCTGACGACGCCCGCGTTCAAAAAACGCCTGGCTGATTATCCGGGGGTTATTGTCTCTTCGGTCATCCTTCGTCCTAACGGAAGCCTGATTCCAAAAACATTACAGGAGAATGGAGTGCGTGTACCGCCGCATGCGTGGAGCGTTGAGGATTTTCGCGATTTGAATCAATACATGACTGGTGTGATTTTAAAAAGCCGGTGAATGGCTCCACCTTTACCTGAGCTTTTCGAGGGACTGAGTACCGCATCCGGAAACGCTGTCAGCCCCGGGGGGTCGCGTGGTACACACTCAGCATTAAAAAATGCATTCGAAACAAACTGAATTTTCCGTCTACTTTTCCCACGTTTATCATCGAATAATGCCAATTCCAGTTACTTGATCCTCCCTCGTAGGCTCACTCCCCCCACACAAGGAAGTGAGCCCATCATGATCGGGATTTTATTCTGGTGTTCCCGGTGGAGTCGGGGGTTCGGCCGCTGTATGTGGTGGTGAGTGTTCGAAGAAAAACACTTCCTGCACTGGGTCACGGTTATCACACGGCGCCGACTACGGAACAAATCACCGGTTTCTCTGGTTTGAGGAGCATAAAAGGAATGACCCCAAAGCAGGGAGGTGCGGGTGTACGGAAACGATGGATGGATGCCAAAAACAGAAAAATCTTTGAATGGGACTCGGCAGAAGGGGAACTGGAAGTTTACTTAATAAGTGACGGCAGCCATATTGGTGCGTTCAATCATATAACTGGCGAAAGAACAAAACAGCCAAATCCAAAGAGAAACATCAAAAAATACCTGTGAGGAAAACATCCATGAGTCTCAGAGTCATACTCGAATGGTTTGAAAAACCTACGAAGTTCGGAGTTGGAGAAGAAGCGTCAACTATATTTGAAGATACTCATTCGATACTTGCTTCGCTTGAGCTAGAGAAAGACTATCAGATTTTCGATGGCGCCTACAATCTTAAGAAAAAGTGGATAGCGGTCCTACAACCTCACTTCAAACATGAGATAAAACAAGACAACTATGACTACCAGATTTCATTCCACCATCAGGGGCCTTGGCCATACTGAGTATGGTACTGGCAGCGAGTATACAGTTCAGTGATGGGAGCCACATGGGACTCAAAGTGAGATTGGAATGGTTCGACAGAACCACAAAGTGGCTAAGCGGAAGGGAGGACTCTGCGGATTGAGGAAACGATTACTCCGTGATTTTCAAGCTCGGGTTGTCAGTAAACGAGGACATCAATAACGGCATGTTTGAACTGCGGCAGGAGTGGTTATCACCGATCCAAACATACTTCTCTCATGAGATTGCTTTTTCAGAAAGCGACTACTTCCATCGCGTTTGATTACAAAGATGCACACGAGTGATACAGACCGAGATGCCTTTTATGAGGGCAAAGAAAGAGATAGATATGATCGCAGCATTGGTAACTTCGGTGGTGAGAGCACTGGAATACCAGACGTCCAGTTCTCTTTTTTCATCACCCCTGAAAAGCAAACGCCCCGACACGTCAGGGCATTTGCTTTCAGGCGGTCCAGGCAGCGTTATCACACCGTCTGCCGGTTCTGGTTACATGACGCCGCTTACTTCAACCCCGCGCTCGCAGGGTTCAGCGCCGCTTCAGCACGGCGCTTGTTCTTGACCCAGTAACACACCGCCATAAACGCCACCCACACCGGAATCGCGTACACCGACACCTGAATCCCCGGAATCATCAGCATGACCACCAGGATAAACACCACGAACGCCAGGCAGATGTAGTTGCCATAGGGGTACCACAGCGCCTTGAACAACGGCACCTGGCCGGTGCGGTTCATGTGCTGGCGGAACTTGAAGTGCGAGAAGCTGATCATCGGCCAGTTGATAACCAGCGTGGCCACCACCAGCGACATCAACAATTCCAGAGCGTGTTGCGGGATGAAGTAGTTCATCAGCACCGCCACCAGGGTGACCGCCGCCGAGGCGAGGATCGAGCGCACCGGTACGCCGCGTTTGTCGATCTTGGCCAGAGCCCTGGGCGCATCGCCCTGCTCGGCCATGCCCAGCAGCATGCGGCTGTTGCAGTAGGTGCCGCTGTTGTACACCGACAACGCCGCGGTCAGTACCACAAAGTTGAGGATGTGCGCGGCGGTGTTGCTGCCCAGCATGGAGAACACCTGCACGAACGGGCTGCCGCTGTAGGCATCGCCGGACGCGTTGAGGGTCGACAGCAGGCTGTCCCACGGCGTCAACGACAACAGCACCACCAATGCGCCGATGTAGAAGATCAGGATGCGGTAGATCACCTGGTTGATCGCTTTGGGGATCACGGTGCGTGGCTGGTCGGCTTCGGCAGCGGTAAAACCGAGCATTTCCAGGCCGCCGAACGAGAACATGATGATCGCCATGGCCATCACCAGGCCGCCGACGCCATGGGGGAAAAAGCCGCCGTGTTCCCACAGGTTGCTCACCGAGGCTTGCGGGCCGCCGCTGCCGCTGACCAGCAGGTAGCTGCCCAGGGCGATCATGCCGACGATGGCCACCACTTTGATGATCGCAAACCAGAATTCAGCCTCGCCGAACACTTTGACGTTGGCCAGGTTGATCAAGTTGATCAGCACGAAGAACGCCGCCGCCGAGACCCACGTCGGGATCTCCGGCCACCAGTAGTGCACGTATTTGCCGACGGCCGTCAGCTCCGACATCCCCACCAGGATGTACAGAATCCAGCAGTTCCAGCCCGACAGGAAGCCGGCAAAACCGCCCCAGTACTTGTGGGCAAAGTGGCTGAAGGAGCCGGCAACCGGCTCCTCGACGATCATTTCGCCGAGTTGGCGCATGATCATGAAGGCAATAAAGCCGCAGATCGCATAGCCCAGGATCATCGACGGACCGGCGGATTTGAGCACCCCGGCCGAGCCCAGGAACAGGCCGGTACCGATGGCGCCACCGAGGGCGATCAACTGGATATGACGGTTTTTCAGGCCGCGTTTCAGCTCGCCCGAAGGGGAATGGGGTCCACTCATGAAAAGGCTCTCACGCAAGGTTTGATGATGTTGAATGCAGGTTGCTGCCTTGAATTGACGACTCAAGCAGCGCCGCTCAAACCCCAGCGCAGGCACCAGGAGTACAGCGTCTTTCTAACGGTCATGCGTCACCTGTTTGTTTTTATCTGTGACGAAATCGAACCCGTCCGGCTCGTGGCAGGGCGGAGTGATCAGGGTGGGTACACCCAGAGGTCTTGGCCTTTTGCGTGGTTACGCAAGGGAGTCACAGTAAAACGCGGCGCATTGTACACCGCTCGACCGCTTACGCCCGCACCCGAAAGGTGCATGCGACGATCTGTCAGCTATTCCTTACAGCAAATGTCGACGCAATGAGCGCGAGGACCAAGCGTAAACTAATCGTTACAACGCGGAAAATCCGCGTTACAAATGTCACACGAAGGAAAATTGGCGAACGCACCCACCGGATAAATCGACACCGCCAGCTCTCTGAATTTCTTCAAGAAAAAAACCTGCAGAAAAAACAGAAAAGAAAATCCAAATGAAACCGTGGCAATAAACATTTTGCATAAACCATGCGCCTCTCCTAGGTTCATTCCACTTGCCGGCGAAGCCCGCTGGCGAGCCGTTCTCAAATACCGTCCTCTAGGAGATCCACCATGCAAGCACTGGAAAACGACCTGGAAACCGAACTGCAACTCGACGATTGGTTTGAAGCGCCGACCCACGACGCCGCCGTCGAAATGATGCAAGCAGACGCCGTCGTGCCATTCGGCACCGCGATGTGGCCGTTCTAACCACCGGCAGGCATCCGGCGGGCGCCGCGCATGGCGCCCGCCCCCTTACCCAAGGCACAGAAGGACACCCGTCATGGACAAGGCCCGCGCCGTCGAACACTTTCTCTACTACCTCGCCCATCACCCGGCCCTCAGCGGCGTGAGCTGCCCCACGGTGCTGCTGGGCCATACCGAGCGCTACGACGCCATCGCCCAGGCCATCACCCACAGCAGCGCCGCGCGCTTCAATGTCCAGAGGCAGCGCCTGGACCAGGCCGCCCCCGATACGCTGGCGCGAGCCATCGAGACGTGCGACCTGTACGTGTTTTTCTACGATTCATCCACGCTGCCCAACCCACGCGCCGAAGGCCCGGACTTTATCCGTGCCCTACAGGGCGTGATGGCCGAACACTGGAAGAAGTCGCTGTTGTTCAAGGATTACGGCGACTACTTCTACGACACCTTCAGCGTCGCGCCCCAGCGCATCGCCGATCTCAATGCCACGCTGATCCGACGCATGTCCCAGGCCAATGTTCTGCGCTTCACTGATAAGCACGGCTCCCGCCTGGAGACGCCGCTGAGCAGCATCAAAAAGTGGACCAATATCAACGGCGTCGGCAACCACGACCTGGCCCCCGGCGAAATCGCCACCCACAGCGAAGCCATCAATGGCCAGGTACGGTTTGTCGGCACCTTTCTCAGCACCATCCCCTTTGCGCGCAAATACGGCGTGCTGGAGTCACCGCTGGAGTTGTGGATCGAGAACTCGACCGTCTGCAGCGTGGCCAGTGACGTGCCGGGACTGGTGGATGATTTCAATAAGTACCTGAACGCCAACCCGTCCAATCGCCGCGTGGAGGAACTGGGCATCGGCACCAACGAAGGGGTGCTGGACCTGTATGCGCGCAACGCCGGGTTCGAGGAGCGCCATTGCGGTTTGCACCTGGGCTTGGGCGGCGGCCAGAAAGGCAGTCATCACCTGGACTTGATCTTTGCCAGTGGGGTGTTGGCGCTGGATGACAAGCCGGTGTTCGATGGCAGATTTGCTTTCTGAGCCACTCCCTCAGGTGTTGGTATTTCAAATTCAGCGCAAAAAAAAACGCCAACCCTGGGGTTGGCGTTCTTTATGCGGCGATTAAATCACTGCGGCTTCTTGCGACCAAAACCAGGACGCTGACCCGAACCGGCCGGAGCGCCACGGCGCTTGCCCGACGGCTCGTCGGCGACCAGTTTCGGGCCAGGACGCTTGTTCGCTGCCGGCTTGGCTGGACGCTTGGTGCTGGCGTTGTCGGCTGGGCGATCCGCTTCACCACGGTTGCTACGACCACCGGCCGGCGCAGGACGCGGTGCGCGCGGGGCACGCTCGCCTTCCTGACGGGACGGTGCCGTTGGGCGACGTTCACCTTCGATGTGCGGCTGACGCGAGATACGCCCGCCGGTGGCTGGTGCATCCAGCGCCGGGCGCACGGTGCGGGCCACGCGCTCGGTACGGGCCACAGGGCGCGACGATTTACGCTGCATACGCTCAAGCTTGTCTTTGCTCTTGGCGTTCATCTGCGGCATAGCAACCGGCGTCAGGCCTACTTCGGCACTGAGGATGTCGACTTCGTACTGGCTCATTTCGCGCCAGCGGCCCATCGGCAGGTCGGAGTTCAGGAACACCGGGCCGAAACGCACGCGCTTGAGGCGGCTGACCACCAGGCCCTGGGATTCCCACAGGCGACGCACTTCGCGGTTACGGCCTTCCATCACCACGCAGTGGTACCAATGGTTGAAACCTTCGCCACCAGGGGCCTGCTTGATGTCGGTGAACTTGGCCGGGCCGTCTTCCAGCACCACGCCGGCCTTGAGGCGTTCGATCATCTCGTCATCGACTTCGCCGCGCACACGCACCGCGTATTCACGGTCCATCTCGTAGGACGGGTGCATCAGGCGGTTGGCCAGTTCACCGTCGGTGGTGAACATCAGCAAACCGGTGGTGTTGATGTCCAGACGACCGATGTTGATCCAACGGCCTTCTTTGGGCTTGGGCATCTTGTCGAACACGGTCGGACGGCCTTCCGGGTCGTCACGGGTGCAGATCTCGCCATCGGGCTTGTTGTACATGATCACGCGGCGCACCGATTCGGCGGCCTCTTCACGCTTGATGACCTTGCCATCAATGGTGATTGCATCGTGCAGGTCGACGCGCTGGCCGAGGGTGGCCTCGACGCCGTTGACCTTGATGCGCTTCTGGGTGATCCAGGCTTCGACGTCGCGGCGCGAGCCCACGCCGATACGCGCCAGCACCTTTTGCAGTTTTTCGCCTGCTGGGCCGATTTCCTGGCTGTCGTTCTGGTCTTTGTCGTTCATCGTAAGCACCTCCCGGTGGGTCGATTCAGGCCTGGCCTGAAGAGTGTTGAAAGCTGGGCTTTCGCCGAATAGGTCGGCAAAGGGTCGCGAATCATACGCGTATGGCGCGCGTTGCGCATCAGAGACTAGTCGATAAGGCCGACGTCATCGGTTTTTCCGCCGACCGGTGGTGCCCGGAGCACCATGAGACGGCCTCAGTCTTCGAACTGGCGGCGTTCGTTCTCGATGGCTTCGGCCAGGGCCCGGGCTTCGTCTTCCTCGTCGCTCAGGGGCGGTTGCTCAAGGGCGGCGACGGCGGCCAGGAGTTTTTCGCGGGCTTGTGCCACGCCGAGGATGTCTTCTTCGGGCTCCGGGGTCTCCGGCTCAGCCTCAACGTCCGCCGTTACCGCGGCTTCAGGCTCGGCGGCGCCATCACGCAACAAGTCATCAAAGTCGGTCTTGATGCCCTGCTCCATGTCGTCCAGTTCCAGCAGCAAGGTATGGAAACTGGTTTCGTCCTTGGGCTCTTCCGGCTCGGCCGTCGCGTCAGCCAGCTCCTGCAAGCCTGGGGGCACCGGCGCGTCGTCGAAGTCCAGCACCGGCTCGGCTTCCATCTCGCGCAGTTCGGCGAGCGGTGGCAGGTCGTCGAGGTTTTTCAGGTTGAAGTGATCGAGAAACACTTTGGTGGTGGCGAACATCGCCGGTTTGCCCGGCACATCGCGGTAACCGACGATGCGGATCCACTCACGCTCCAGCAGCGTCTTGACGATATGGCTGTTGACCGCAACGCCGCGCACGTCCTCGATCTCGCCACGGGTGATGGGTTGGCGATAGGCAATCAGCGCCATGGTCTCCAGCATCGCCCGTGAATAGCGCTGCGGACGCTCTTCCCACAGGCGACCGACCCACGGGGAAAATTTCTCGCGGATCTGCAGGCGATAACCCGACGCCACTTCGCGCAGTTCAAAGGCGCGGCCGTCACAGGACTTGCGCAGGATCTCCAGCGCCTTTTTGAAAACCGGCGGTTCGGGGCGCTCGGCCTCTTCAAACAGTTCGAACAGGCGCTCCAGGGATTGCGGCTTGCCCGAGGCCAGGAGAAAAGCCTCCAGCAAAGGGGCCAGTTCGCGGGGTTCAGTCAGATTCATCGATTCAGCTCTTTATTCGGCTCGCGCCCGCACGTGGATAGCCGCAAAAGGCTCATTCTGGACCAGTTCGACCAAGGATTCCTTGACCAGCTCAAGGATCGCCATAAAGGTCACCACTACCCCCAGACGCCCTTCTTCCTGGGTAAACAACTCGACAAACGGCACGAAGCCGCCGCCCTTGAGGCGCTCCAGCACATCACTCATGCGCTCGCGGGTCGACAAGGCCTCACGGCTGACCTGGTGGCTTTCAAACATATCGCCACGGCGCAGCACCTCGGCCATGGACATCAGCAATTCTTCCAGGCTCACGTCCGGCAATAGCTTTCGCGCACGGGCCTCGGGCGCGTCGAGCTTGGGCACCACCACGTCACGGCCCACACGGCTCAGACCGTCGATACCTTCCGCGGCCGCCTTGAAACGTTCGTACTCTTGCAAGCGACGGATCAGTTCGGCGCGCGGGTCGTCCTCTTCGGCCTCCACCGTCTCCGAGCGCGGCAGCAGCATGCGCGACTTGATCTCGGCGAGCATGGCGGCCATCACCAGGTACTCGGCCGCCAGTTCCAGGCGCACCGACTGCATCAACTCGACATAGCCCATGTACTGGCGGGTAATTTCCGCCACCGGGATGTCGAGGATATTGATGTTCTGCTTGCGGATCAGGTACAGCAGCAAGTCCAGCGGGCCTTCGAAGGCATCCAGAAAGACTTCCAGAGCGTCCGGCGGAATGTACAGATCCAGCGGCATTTCCAGCACGGCCTGACCATACACCATGGCAAACGGCAGTTCCTGCTGGGCGCCCGCCTGCGGGTCGACGGTTTCCACAGACGACATTCAGGCCTCGACCATAAAGGGCGCTGGATCGCCGCAGCCCACACGAATCACTTCGGGTTCGCCATCTGCCAGGTTGATCACGGTGGAGGCTTTAGCGCCGCCGAAACCGCCGTCGATGATCAGGTCCACCTGTTTTTCCAGCAGTTGGCGCATTTCGTAAGGATCTTCCAGGGGCTCGGTATCGCCCGGCATGATCAACGACACACTCATCAACGGCTCGCCCAACTCGGCCAGCAGCGCCAGGGCAATCGGGTGCTCCGGCACGCGCAGGCCAATGGTGCGCTTCTTGGGGTGCAGCAGCAGGCGCGGCACTTCGCGGGTAGCGTTGAGAATGAAGGTGTAGGGCCCCGGTGTGTGCGCTTTGAGCAGGCGGAAGGTACCGGTATCGACCTTGGCGAACAGCCCCAGTTGCGACAAGTCGCTGCAGATCAGCGCGAAGTTGTGCTTGTCGTCCAGCTGACGCAGACGCCTGACGCGCTCGACCGCGCCCTTGTCGCCGATCTGACAACCAATGGCGTAGGACGAATCGGTGGGGTAGATCACCACGCCACCGGCGCGAATGATCTCAACGGCCTGCTTGATCAGGCGCGCCTGGGGGTTTTCCGGATGAATCTGGAAGAATTGACTCACGTGTTCTACCTGTTCAGACGGTGGCAATAATGGGGTCATGCTTGAATCGCCCCCACAACAGCGGCAGATCGTCCGGGACGGGGCGATACTCGCCGATCTCGGACCAGCCGCCTGGGCCATGAAAGTCACTGCCGGCACTGACCAGCAGACCAAACTCGCGGGCAAGTATCGCCAGGCTGCCGACCTGTTCGGCGGGTTGATGCCCGTTGACCACTTCGATAGCGTGGCCGCCCGCTCCAATATAGTCGCCTATCAGCTTGCGGCGTTTGCTGCGGGTGAAATCGTAATGCCAGGGGTGCGCCAGGCTGACCCAGGCCCCGGCGGCCCGCAGCGTCTCGACGGTGTCCTCAAGGGTCGGCCAATGTTGCTTCACATCGCCCAACTTGCCGGCGCCCAGCCATTTGCGGAAGGCTTCGGCGCGGTCCCTGACAAACCCTTCACGCACCATCCAGTCAGCAAAGTGCGGACGGGCCGGCGCATTACCGCTGTCGCCCAGTTCCTGCTGGATGGCGCGGGCGCCTTCAAGGGCGTTGGGCATGCCTTTGAGGCTGAGCTTGCGGCTTATTTCTTCGGACCGCAGCCAGCGGCCATCGTGCAAATCGGCGATGGCCTGTACCAGCGGCGGCGCGGTTTGATCAAAACCATAACCGAGCACATGAATGGTGGCGCCGCCCCAGGTGCAGGACAATTCGACACCGTTGACCAGTTGCATGCCCAAGGCATGGGCCGCCGTACGGGCCTCATCAAGGCCTTCGAGGGTGTCGTGGTCAGTCAACGCCAGGACTCGCACGCCTTTTTCAAACGCACGCGCAACCAGTACCGCGGGCGCCAGGGCGCCGTCGGAGGCCGTGCTGTGGCAGTGCAAATCAACATTCACGGGTGTTTGTAACCTCAAGTCAGCTGGCGCTTTCGCAACCAAGGATGTTTGTTATTATGCCGCCACATCCAGCTTCTGGCTCTTACTGTGAAACAATTCATCGACTTCATCCCGCTGTTGCTGTTTTTCATCGTTTACAAACTTGACCCTCGGGTCGTCGATCTGGCCGGCCATGAGCTGACTGTCGGCGGCATCTACAGCGCCACCGCGGTGCTGATCATCAGCTCCATCGTGGTCTACGGTGCGCTCTTCATCTCCCAGCGCAAACTGGAAAAAAGCCAATGGCTGACCCTGGTCGCGTGCCTGGTTTTCGGCAGCCTGACCCTGGCCTTTCACAGCGAAACCTTCCTTAAATGGAAAGCCCCGGTGGTGAACTGGCTGTTCGCCCTGGCGTTCATCGGCAGCCACTTCATCGGCGACCGCCTGCTGATCAAGCGGATCATGGGCCATGCGCTGACCCTGCCGGAGCCGGTATGGACACGCCTGAACGTGGCCTGGATCGTGTTTTTCATCTTTTGCGGCGCCGCCAACCTGTTCGTGGCGTTCACATTCCAGGACTACTGGGTCGACTTCAAAGTGTTCGGCAGCCTGGGCATGACCGTGTTGTTCCTGGTCGGCCAGGGCATCTACCTGTCGCGCCACCTGCATGACACCGAGCCCACCACGCCGAAAACCGAGGACTGACATGCTCTACGCAATCATTGCCACCGACGTTGAAAACTCGCTGGAAAAACGCCTTAGCGTACGCCCAGCTCACGTCGAGCGCCTGAAAGTGCTGCAAGCCGAGGGGCGCATCGTGCTCGCCGGCCCTCATCCGGCCGTGGACAGCAACGACCCAGGCGACGCCGGTTTCACCGGCAGTCTGATCGTGGCCGAGTTCGCCTCCCTGGCCGACGCACAGGCCTGGGCCAAGGCCGATCCATACGTTGCAGCCGGTGTTTACGCCGACGTCGTGATCAAGCCGTTCAAGCAAGTCCTGCCTTGACCAGGGTCGCGCCGAACCATTTGCGTTCGGCGCGCTCCTAATTGCTCATTATTCCCGGTAACCTGCCGACAACATTCTGAATATTCGTGTGGAATCAGGAGTTCCGATGCGCTTACGTCAGTTGTGTCTATTGGCAGTGTTAATGATCGGGGCTACGGCCCACGCTGAAGAAACCTCAAACACCGGCAGTTCCACGCCCCTGTCCTTGAGTGCCGGCGCCCAGATCACCGAGCTGCAGCAACGTTTGAAAGAAAGCGAACGCCAGCGTGAAGAGCTGAGCAAGCAACTGCAAAGCGCGGATGCCAGCCGTGAAAACGCTCAACTGAACCGCCTTCGCCAAGAGAACCAACGCCTGGCACAGCAACTCAAAGATTCACAGGGCGTCGCCTTGAGCCGATGGCTGACCGAGCAACAGCAGTGGTTTGTCACCGGCGGGGCCGTCGCGCTGATCGCCTTGCTGTGCGGGATCTTCGCCAGCGGTGGGCACCGTCGCCGTCGACAATGGCTAAATTGAGTGAGTCATGAGCGAGCTGTTACTGATAGATGATGACCAGGAGCTCTGCGAGCTGCTGAGCAGTTGGTTGAGCCAGGAAGGTTTCCAGGTGCGTGCCTGTCACGATGGCTTGAGCGCGCGCAAGGCCTTGGCCGACAGCGCACCGGCCGCCGTGGTGCTCGACGTCATGCTGCCCGACGGCAGCGGCCTGGAGTTGCTCAAGCAATTGCGCAACGACCACCCGGAGCTGCCCGTGCTGATGCTCTCGGCTCGGGGCGAACCGCTGGACCGCATCCTCGGCCTGGAACTCGGCGCCGATGATTATCTGGCCAAACCGTGCGATCCGCGCGAGCTTACCGCGCGCCTGCGTGCCGTATTGCGCCGCAGCCACCCGGCCGCCGTGTCCACTCAACTGGAACTGGGCGACCTGTGCTTCAGCCCGGTGCGCGGCGTGGTCAGTATCGATGAGCAGGAATTCACCCTCACCGTCTCCGAAAGCCGCCTGCTCGAAGCCTTGCTGCGCCAGCCCGGCGAGCCCCTGGACAAACAGGAACTGGCGCAGATCGCCCTGGGCCGCAAGCTGACCCTTTACGATCGCAGCCTGGACATGCATGTGAGCAACCTGCGCAAAAAAATCGGCCCGCACCCGGATGGTCGGCCACGGATCGTTGCGTTGCGCAGCCGAGGTTACTATTACAGCGTTTGAAGCAGTTGCACGCAGCAAGTCAGCGGCTCTCCACTTGCCGCTGAACGCTCGCAGCTGCCCCCCTCCCCCTTACCAAACCTTTACGCTCCGCTGACGGCGGCTGACCTTGATCTCCGTAATCTACTCACATCCGGACTCACCGGAATAGAGACAGGAGAATCACCATGCGCAAGACCCTTATCGCTTTGATGTTCGCCGCAGCCCTGCCGACCGTTGCCATGGCCGCCATGCCGGAAGGCCCAGGCCCAGGCCCGATGGGCGGCCCTGAAGGTCACATGATGGGCGGGCCGGGCCACGACGGTGAACACGGTCCGCGCGGCAAAGGCGGTCCTTTCAGCCAACTGGACTTGAGCCGCGAACAGCGTCAGCAGATCGGCAAGCTGATGGGCGACCAATGGCACGCTCGCAAAGACCTGACCAAAAAGTACCTGGACAAACTGCCGGCCGCTGACCAGAAGGCCATGCAGGACGAAATCGCCGCCGGCAAGCAGAAAACCCAGGCGGATATCCGTGCCGTGCTCAAGCCGGACCAGCAGAAGAAGTTCGACGACATCATCAAGCGGCAAGAACAGCGCCGTGCCGAGTGGAAGGAATTCCAGGCCTGGAAAGCGCAACAGGCGCAAAAAGCGCAATAATGCCCTCGCGTTAATGCTCCCAGCCCAGTGGCCCCCGCCACTGGGCTTTTCCTGTTTGAGGGTTTCCTGTGCGTTCATTGTTCTGGCGCATCCTGGCCAGCTTCTGGCTGGCCATCGCCTTGGTTGCCGGGTTGTCGATCCTGCTTGGGCACATGCTCAATCAGGATGCCTGGATTCTCAGCCGTCACCCCGGCCTCAATAACCTGGCGCAAGAGTGGACCCAACTCTACGAAGCCCAAGGTGAGAACGCCGCCCAGGACTTGCTGCAACAGCGCAAGCGCCAGTACCACATCGACGTGCAAGTGCTCAACGAAAGCGGCGAGCCGGTGGTGCGCGGTACTTTCCCGCGCCGCGCCGCCGCCTTTGAAGCCCGCCAGAACGACAGCCAGGAAGGCCACCTGCCCTGGCGACGCCTGACCGCCGAATACACCAGCGAGAAGACCGGCGACACCTACCTGTTGATCTACCGCATCCCGCACCCGGAACTCGATCAATGGCACCGCAGCAGCCTGACCTGGCCCTTGAGCGCCTTGGCCATTGCCCTGGTGGTGCTGACCCTGTTCAGCCTGTTCGTTACCCTCTCCATCACCCGTCCGCTCAGCCGTCTGCGCGGTGCCGTGCATGACCTGGGCCAGGCCACCTACCAGCAAAACAGCCTGGCGCGCCTGGCCAATCGTCGCGATGAATTCGGCGTACTCGCCACCGACTTCAACCGCATGGGCGCTCGCCTGCAAAGCTTGATAGGCAGCCAGCGCCAGTTGCTGCGCGACGTGTCCCACGAGCTGCGCTCGCCCCTGGCCCGCCTGCGCATCGCCCTGGCCCTGGCCGAACGCGCCAGCCCCGAAGCGCGGGAAAAACTCTGGCCACGCCTGACCCGCGAGTGCGACCGCCTCGAAGCGTTGATCAGCGAAATCCTGGTGCTGGCCCGTGTCGATGCCGACAACGCCAGCGCCGAAGACGTCGACCTCAATCCCCTGCTCAAAACCCTGCAAAAGGACGCCCAGCTCAGTGCGCCGGACCAGGAGGTGCACTTGACCGCCGCCCCTGACCTGCATCTGAAGGGCTGGCCAACCATGATCGAGCGGGCGGTGGATAACCTGCTGCGCAACGCCCAACGCTTTAACCCGCCAGGCCAGGCCATTCAATTGCAGGCGCAGCGCCACGGCGAACGCATTCTGATCAGCGTGCGCGACCACGGCCCCGGCGTCGAAGCCGAATACCTGAGCCAACTGGGCGAACCCTTCTATCGCGCCCCCGGCCAGACCGCGCAGGGCCATGGCCTTGGCCTGGCCATCGCGCGGCGCGCCGCCGAACGCCATGGCGGCAGCCTGATCCTGGCCAACCACCCGGACGGCGGCTTCATCGCCAGCATTGATCTGCCGTTGGAACCGGGGGTTGCCACGTCGGTGTGATGATCTTTTATAGTGGCCCTTCTCTTACGGAGGGCCTTTGATGACTGACCTGCTGACCCCCATCCAAGCCGCACTCGACCTGCCCCTCACGCCACTGGCCTTTAGCGAAGCCGGTGCGCTGCCCTCGACCTACGCCGTGACCGAGTTGGCCAGCGCCAGCATCGGCGCCGCCGGGCAAGCGGTTGCAGAGCTGATCCGCCAACAGACCGACCGTTTACCCGGCGTCAGCGTTGACCGACGCCTCGCGTCCTTCTGGTTCTCGTCCTCGATTCGCCCCGTGGGCTGGCACGTGCCGCCCCTGTGGGACCCGGTGGCCGGCGACTACGCCAGCGCCGATGGCTGGATCCGCCTGCACACTAACGCGCCCCATCATCGGGCCGCCGCCGAGCGGGTACTGGGCAAAGTGACTGAGCGTGCCGAAATGGCCAGGCACGTCGCGCCATGGCATGCCGCCGAGCTGGAACAGGCGATCGTCGAAGCCGGCGGCTGTGCGGCGCAGATGCGTTCGTGGCCGGCCTGGCAAGCCCATCCCCAGGGGCTGGCGGTGAATGCCGAGGCGCTGGTCCAGCGCCAGGCCTACGAGACAACCTGCAATAAACCCTGGCTCGGCTCGGTGGCGCGCCCGCTGGCCGGTATCAAGGTGCTGGATTTGACCCGTGTGTTGGCCGGCCCCGTGGCCAGCCGTTTTCTGGCCGGGCTGGGCGCCGACGTACTGCGCATCGACGCCCCCACCTGGAACGAACCCGGCGTGGTGCCGGAAATGACCCTGGGCAAACGCTGCGCTCGTCTGGACCTGAAGACGCCCGAAGGCCGTCAGGTGTTTGAAGGGTTGCTCAAAGACGCCGACATCCTGCTGCACGGTTACCGCGCCGACGCCTTGGAGCAACTGGGCTACACCGCCAGCCAACTGCAAGCCCTCGCCCCCGGTCTGATCGACGTCAGTCTTAACGCCTATGGCTGGAGCGGCCCGTGGCGCAATCGCCGGGGCTTCGACAGCCTGGTGCAGATGAGCAGCGGTATTGCCCACGCAGGGATGGTCTGGAAACAGTCGGACACTCCGCTGCCGCTGCCGGTGCAGGCGCTGGATCACGCGACCGGGTATTTGATGGCGGCGAGCGTGATACGCGCCTTGAGCGAACGTTTGCAAACCGGCCGTGGCGGTTCGGCGCGGTTGTCGCTGGCGCGCACGGCCAAGCTGTTGGTGGAGGCAGGCCCGGTGCCGGAGCAACCGGCGTTACGCGCCGAAGCACCCGGTGATCAAGGGCAGGTGATTGAGCAAACCGCCTGGGGCCCGGCCCATCGTTTGCTCGCGCCGCTGACCATCAGCGGCTCCCCGTTGCAGTGGGATTTGCCCGCGGGCGAACTGGGCTCACACCGCCCGCAGTGGTGAACACGCTTTGCTGTGGGCACCACGCTTGTTGGAGTGAGCGGGCTCGCCCCGCGCCGAACTGCGCAGCAGCCCCCCAATCCGCTCGCCACCCCGATCAAAGCGCCAATACCCCGCTGTACAACCCATACGCAGCCAGCCCCGCGCCCGCGAGCACGCAGCTGAAAATGCCTTTTTCCAGGTGGGTAAATAACGGCTGCCCCTGTTCGCGCTTGGCCAGGGCAAACAGGATCACGCCCGGTGCGTACAACAGCGCCGACAGCAGCAGGTACTTCAGGCCCCCGGCATAGAGCAGCCATACCGCGTAACCCAGAGCAATCAATCCCACCAAAAGATCCTTCATGCGCTGGCCTTGGGCGCCTTCATAGGTTTCGCCGCGCCCGCTCAGCAACACCGCATAGGCCGCCGACCACAAGTACGGCACCAGAATCATCGACGACGCCAGGTAAATCAGCGTGGTGTAGGTGCTCTGGGAAAACAGCGTGATCACCAGAAACACCTGAATCATCAGGTTGGTCAGCCACAGGGCGTTGATCGGTACCTGGTTGGCGTTTTCCTTTTTCAAAAAGGCCGGCATGGTCTTGTCATGGGCCGTGGCATAGAGGATTTCTGCACAGAGCAGCGCCCACGACAGCAAGGCTCCCAGCAGCGACACCACCAGGCCGAGGCTGATCAACATCGCTCCCCAGGGACCGACGATGTGCTCAAGCACTCCGGCCAAGGAAGGGTTTTGCAGACCGGCCAACTCCGGCTGGCTCATGACGCCCAGGGACAGCACGTTCACCATGACCAACAACGCGAGCACGCCGAGAAACCCGATCACCGTGGCCCGGCCGACGTCCGAGCGCTTCTCGGCCCGCGCCGAATAGATACTCGCCCCTTCGATACCGATGAATACAAACACGGTGACCAGCATCATGTTGCGCACTTGATCGACCACACTGCCGATCTGTGGATTGCCCAGGCCCCAGATATCGCGGGTAAAAACATCGGCCTTGAATGCCACGGCGGCGATCACGATAAACATCAGCAACGGCACGATCTTCGCCACGGTGGTGATCTGGTTGATGAACGCCGCCTCCTTGATCCCGCGCATCACCAGGAAATGCACGGCCCACAGCAGCAACGACGCACAACCAATGGCCACCGGAGTATTGCCTTGACCAAACACCGGAAAAAAATAGCCGAGGGTGCTGAACAGCAATACAAAGTAGCCAACGTTGCCCATCCACGCGCTGATCCAGTACCCCCAGGCGGACGAGAACCCCATGTAATCGCCGAAACCCGCCTTGGCATAGGCGTACACCCCGGAATCCAACTCGGGTTTGCGATTGGCCAGGGTCTGGAACACAAAAGCCAGGGTCAACATGCCGACGGCGGTGATCGCCCAGCCGATCAACACCGCCCCCACCTCAGCGCGTGCGGCCATGTTTTGCGGCAGAGAAAAGATCCCTCCGCCAATCATCGAACCCACCACCAGGGCGATCAGGGCGCTGAGTCGAAGTTTTTCGGCCGGTTGAGACATGCAGACTCCTGAATCCATAAAGTATGAGCTGACCACCGTGTACTCAACTAATTAACTCAGCGAGTGTAGCGTTTATTAGAGAGCGCAATAAAAACCGCGCACTCATAACTCAACGGCATGACAATCTTTAGGCTTATTTAGAATTTAAATACAGCAACTACTTCTGTCGCTTTTGCGCCATTTATCGTCGCCTGCGTGAAAAGTTTGCTTATTCAGAAAAACGGTCTAACTTCAATCGTCCATACGCAGCACCAAATAACTAATTATCTCGCAGCAACCGCTCTGGAACGCGGCTTTGCAAGGCAGCATATTGCCTGATGATTTAGCCCCAAGTCATTAATTCACAATGGAATGTGCCAATGAAGTGATCTGAGTCAGCTGTTTGATTAGCACACGGATTTATTCTGTGGTCTCTCTTCTCCTGCATTGGAGTTATGCAATGTCTGAATCTCCCGGAAAACTTCGACTGGGCGCATTGGTTGCACTGGTCGTGGGTTCAATGATTGGTGGTGGGATTTTCTCTCTGCCGCAAAACATGGCGGCCAGCGCCGATGTCGGCGCGGTATTGATCGGCTGGCTGATCACCGCCGTCGGCATGCTGACCCTCGCCTTCGTGTTCCAAACCCTGGCCAACCGCAAGCCTGACCTCGATGGCGGCGTGTACGCCTATGCCAAGGCCGGGTTCGGCGACTACATGGGCTTCTCGTCCGCGTGGGGGTACTGGATCAGTGCCTGGCTGGGCAACGTCGGCTACTTCGTGCTGCTGTTCAGCACCCTCGGCTACTTCTTTCCGATCTTCGGCGAAGGCAACACGCCGGCGGCGGTGATTGGCGCGTCGGTGTTGCTGTGGGCCGTGCACTTTCTGGTGCTGCGCGGGATCAAGGAAGCAGCGTTCATCAACCTGGTGACCACCGTCGCCAAGGTCGTGCCGCTGGTGCTGTTCGTGCTGATCGCTGTGTTCGCGTTCAAGCTGGAGATCTTCACCGCCGACATCTGGGGCCTGAAAAACCCCGACCTGGGCAGTGTGATGAACCAGGTGCGCAACATGATGCTGGTCACCGTGTGGGTGTTCATCGGCATCGAAGGCGCGAGCATTTTCTCGGCTCGCGCCGAAAAACGCAGCGACGTGGGCAAGGCCACCGTGATCGGTTTTATCACCGTGCTGCTGTTCCTGATGCTGGTGAACGTTCTGTCCCTGGGGATCATGACTCAGCCGGAACTGGCCAAACTGCAAAACCCGTCGATGGCGGCTGTACTGGAACACGTGGTGGGCCACTGGGGTGCGGTGCTGATCAGCGTCGGTTTGATCATTTCGCTGCTGGGTGCGCTGCTGTCGTGGGTGCTGCTGTGCGCGGAGATCATGTTCGCAGCCGCCAAGGACCACACCATGCCGGAGTTCCTGCGCAAGGAGAACGCCAACCACGTGCCGGCCAACGCCCTGTGGCTGACCAATGCCATGGTCCAGGTGTTCTTGGTGATCACGCTGTTTTCCGCCAGCACTTACCTGTCGCTGATCTACCTCGCCACCTCGATGATCCTGGTGCCTTACCTGTGGTCGGCGGCGTATGCCCTGCTGCTGGCGGTCCGCGGCGAGACCTACGAAAACGCCCTCAAAGAGCGCAGGAAAGACTTGTTCATCGGTGCCGTCGCGCTGATCTACGCGGTGTGGCTGCTCTACGCCGGCGGCACCAAATACCTGCTGCTTTCCGCCCTGCTGTATGCGCCCGGCGCGATCCTGTTCGCCAAGGCCAAGCATGAACTGGGCAAACCGATTTTCACCCCTGTCGAGAAACTGATTTTTGCCGCAGTGGTCATTGGCGCCCTCGTGGCGGCCTATGGGCTCTACGACGGTTTCCTGACCCTGTAATTGTTGTTCCTTGGAGGATCTGAAATGACCACGGAAAAAGTGAAGTACGGCGTACATTCCGAAGCCGGCAAACTGCGCAAAGTCATGGTGTGCTCCCCAGGTTTGGCCCACCAGCGGCTGACCCCCAACAACTGCGATGAACTGCTGTTCGATGACGTGCTGTGGGTGGCCCAGGCCAAGCGCGACCATTTCGACTTTGTGACCAAAATGCGCGAGCGGGACATTGATGTGCTGGAAATGCACAACCTGCTGACCGATATCGTTGCCATCCCCGAAGCGCTGGACTGGATCCTGGCGCGCAAGATCACCGCCAACACGGTAGGCCTGGGCCTGGTCGACGAGGTCAGTTCCTGGCTGCGCAGCCTGGAGCCACGCAAGATTGCCGAGTTCCTGATCGGCGGTGTCTCAGCCGATGACCTGCCAAGCAGCTTCGGCGGCAAGACCATCGAGATGTTCCGCGATTTCCTCGGCCACGCCAGCTTCATTCTGCCGCCGCTGCCCAACACCCAGTTCACCCGCGACACCACCTGCTGGATCTACGGCGGCGTGACGCTCAACCCCATGTACTGGCCGGCGCGACGTCAGGAAACCCTGTTAGCCAGCGCCATCTACAAATTCCATCCTGAGTTCACCAACGCCGATTTCCAGATCTGGTACGGCGACCCCGACCAGGAACACGGCGCCTCCACCCTTGAAGGTGGCGATGTCATGCCGATTGGCAACGGCGTCGTGCTGATCGGCATGGGCGAGCGTTCTTCCCACCAGGCCATCGGCCAACTGGCGCGCAACCTGTTCAAAAACAAAGCCGTGGAACGCGTGATCGTCGCCGGCCTGCCCAAATCCCGCGCGGCGATGCATCTGGACACGGTATTCAGCTTCTGCGACCGCGACCTGGTGACGATTTTCCCCGAAGTGGTCAACCAGATCGTGCCTTTCACCCTGCGCCCTGACGACAGCAAGCCGCACGGCATCGATATCCAACGGGAGAAAACCAACTTCCTGCAGACCGTGGCCGCAGCGCTCAACCTCAAGGCCCTGCGCGTGGTCGAGACCGGCGGCAACAGCTTCGCCGCCGAGCGCGAGCAATGGGACGACGGCAACAACGTGGTGGCCGTGGAGCCTGGCGTGGTGATCGGCTACGACCGCAACACCTACACCAACACCCTGCTGCGCAAGGCGGGCGTGGAAGTCATCACCATCAGCGCCGGTGAACTCGGCCGCGGCCGTGGCGGCGGTCACTGCATGACCTGCCCGATTATCCGCGACCCAATCGACTACTGACTTTCACACCTTGGCCGCCGCCCACAAGGCGCCGGCCAAGGGGATAACCTAAACCGAAGGAGATCCACCATGGCTTTCAATATGCGCAATCGCAGCCTGCTGTCGCTGATGCACCACACTACCCGCGAGCTCAATTACCTGCTGGACCTGTCCCGCGACCTCAAACGCGCCAAATACACCGGCACAGAGCGTCCGCACCTGCAGGGCAAGAACATCGCGCTGATCTTCGAAAAAACCTCGACCCGCACCCGTTGCGCCTTCGAAGTCGCGGCCCACGACCAGGGTGCCCACGTCACCTACATCGACCCGGTGTCGTCGCAGATCGGCCACAAAGAAAGCATGAAAGACACCGCCCGCGTGCTCGGGCGCATGTTCGATGCCATCGAGTACCGTGGCTTTGAGCAGGAAATCGTCGAAGAGCTGGCCAAGTTTGCCGGTGTTCCGGTGTTCAACGGCCTCACCGCTGAATTCCACCCGACCCAAATGATCGCCGACACCCTGACCATGCGCGAGCACAGCGACAAGCCGCTGCATGACATCAGTTACGCCTACCTGGGCGACGCGCGCTACAACATGGGTAACTCGCTGCTGATGATCGGCGCCAAGCTCGGCATGGACGTGCGCATCGGCGCGCCGAAAGCCCTGTGGCCACACGAAGACTTCATCAAGCAATGCCAGGCGTTTGCCGAAGAAAGCGGCGCGCGTATCACCATCACCGAAGACCCGAAAGCAGCCGTGAAAGGCGTGGACTTCATCCACACCGATATCTGGGTGTCCATGGGCGAGCCGGTCGAAGCGTGGGACGAGCGTATCGAGCAACTGCTGCCGTACCAGGTCAATGCCAGCATGATGAAAGCCTCGGGCAACCCTCGAGTGAAATTCATGCACTGCCTGCCGGCGTTCCATAACAGCGAAACCAAGGTTGGCAAGGACATTGCCGCGCGTTATCCGAACCTGGCCAATGGCGTGGAAGTGACCGAAGAGGTGTTCGAGTCGCCGGCCAACATTGCCTTTGAGCAGGCGGAAAACCGCATGCACACCATCAAGGCGATTCTGGTGTCGGCACTGGCGGATATCTAAAGGCCACACGGTCAAATGTGGCGGGGAGCAAGCTCCCTTCCACAGGGTGTCCTGTGCTCACAGGCTGAACTCTAGAAGGATTGCATTATGCGCATCGTCGTAGCCCTGGGCGGCAACGCCCTGCTCCGCCGTGGTGAACCCATGACCGCGGACAACCAACGCGCCAATATCCGCATCGCCACAGAACAGATCGCCAGGATCCACCCCGGCAACGAACTGGTGATCGCCCACGGCAATGGCCCGCAAGTCGGCCTGCTGTCGTTGCAGGCGGCGGCCTACACCAGCGTTTCACCCTACCCGCTGGACGTGTTGGGCGCCGAAACCGAAGGCATGATCGGCTACATCATCGAACAGGAACTGGGCAACCTGCTGGACTTTGAAGTGCCCTTCGCCACGCTGCTCACCCAGGTGGAAGTGGACGCCAAGGACCCGGCCTTCCAGAACCCCACCAAGCCCATCGGCCCGGTGTACAGCAAGGCTGAAGCGGAAAAGCTCGCTGCCGAGAAAGGCTGGGCCATCGCCCCCGATGGCGACAAATACCGCCGTGTGGTTGCCAGCCCTCGCCCTAAACGCATTTTTGAAATCCGCCCGATCAAGTGGCTGCTGGAGAAAAAGGCCATCGTGATCTGCGCCGGCGGCGGCGGCATCCCGACGATGTATGGCGAAGACGGCAAGCTGCGCGGCATTGAAGCGGTGATCGACAAAGACCTGTGTTCGTCCTTGCTCGCCGCGCAACTGGATGCCGACCTGCTGGTGATCGCCACCGACGTCAACGCCGCTTTTATCGACTTCGGCAAACCGACCCAGAAAGCGATCAGCCAGGCTCACCCCGACGACATGGAAACACTCGGCTTCGCCGCTGGCTCCATGGGCCCCAAGGTGCAAGCCGCGTGCGAGTTCGCCCGCCAAACTGGCAAAACCGCGGTGATCGGTTCACTCTCGGACATCGAAGCCATCGTCCAGGGCACTGCCGGCACACGCATCAGCACCGCAGCACCTGGCATCACCTATCTGTGAAGTAAAGGAGAGACGCCTATGGCCACCTTTGAACCCGGTCACCTGCATATCGAGCGACATGCACTGAACAAGGACGATGTCAGCTACGACCTGTGCCTGGACTACGAAGTCATCACCCATGATCACGAAGGCAAGGGCATGCAGTTCACCCTGCATGGCAGCATTCAAGGCACGGATATGAAGGAAACGTTCTTCCTGCCCAAGGATCAGGCGTACAACTTCGCCAGCAATGTGACCAAGATTGTCGAAAAGTACGGTATTCCCAAAACCCATAGCAGCGTCGGCGCGCAGCACAAGCACTACGACTTGATGTTTGAAGACGTACGCGTGCAGCTGGATATGAAATCCGGCGATCCGGTCAAACCCGAGCACTTGGCGTAGCGACACTGCAAATCCCTCGTGTGGAGCGGGCACACCCGCTCCCACATTTTTGATCTCTGTTTGCCCTCAGATTTCACCTGACCCCTTCCACCAAGGCATACTTGCCGCCTCTCGCTCTTCAGAATCGTCTCCATGCGTATCCACGTCAGCTTTATCGACCGCGTCGGCATTACCCAGGAAGTCCTGGCCCTGCTCGGTGGGCGTAATCTCAACCTGGATGCGGTGGAAATGGTGCCGCCCAACGTATACATCGATGCGCCGACGCTCAGCGCCGAGGTGCTTGAAGAACTGCGCGATGCGCTGTTCAGTGTGCAGGGTGTACAGGCCGTGACCGTGGTCGACATCCTTCCCGGCCAACGTCGCCACCTGCAACTGGACGCCCTGCTGGCCGCCATGACCGACCCGGTCCTGGCGCTGGACAGCGCGGGCAAGATCCTGCTGGCGAACCCGGCACTGATCGCTCTCTATGGGCGCGAACCTGCCGGGGAAAGCATCGCCGAACTGTTCAACGACGCGGCGCTGCTCGACACCCTGCTGGAAAACGGCTTTCGCCTGCCCCTGCGCGAGATCAGCGTCAACGGCCAGACCTTGCTGCTGGACGCGACGCCGATCACCGACGCCGGCGCGCTGCTCACCTTGTATCAGCCCAACCGTATCGGTGAACAACTGTCGGCGCTGCACCACGACCATGCCGAAGGCTTTGACGCGCTGCTCGGCGAATCGCCGGCAATCCGTACGCTCAAGGCGCGCGCGCAGCGAGTGGCGGCCCTGGATGCGCCGCTGTTGATCCAGGGCGAAACCGGCACCGGCAAAGAGCTGGTGGCCCGCGCCTGCCACGCCATCAGCGCGCGCGCCAGTGCACCGTTTCTGGCCTTGAACTGCGCCGCGCTGCCGGAGAACCTCGCCGAGAGCGAGCTGTTCGGTTATGCCCCCGGCGCCTTCACCGGCGCCCAGCGCGGCGGTAAACCCGGGCTGATGGAACTGGCCAACCAAGGCACGGTGTTTCTGGATGAGATCGGCGAGATGTCGCCGTACCTGCAGGCCAAGTTGCTGCGCTTTCTGAATGACGGCAGCTTTCGCCGGGTCGGCGGCGACCGCGAAGTGAAGGTCAACGTGCGCATCCTCAGCGCCACCCACCGCGACCTGGAAAAAATGGTCAGCGAAGGCACCTTCCGCGAAGACCTGTTCTACCGCCTCAATGTGCTCAACGTCGAAGTGCCGCCCCTGCGCGAACGCGGCCAGGACATCCTCCTGCTGGCCCGCTACTTCATGCAGCAGGCCTGCGCGCAGATTCAGCGCCCGGTCTGCCGCCTGGCGCCCGGCACTTACCCGGCGTTGCTGGGCAACCGCTGGCCAGGCAATGTGCGCCAGTTGCAGAACGTGATCTTCCGCGCCGCCGCCATTTGCGAAAGCAGCCTCATAGATATTGGCGACCTGGACATCGCCGGCACCTCGGTGGCACGCCAAAGCGACGGCGAAATCGACAGCCTGGAACAGGCCATGGAAGACTTCGAGCGCGACCTGCTGGAAAAGCTCTACACCCACTACCCCTCGACCCGCCAACTGGCCAGCCGCCTGCACACCTCGCACACGGCCATCGCCCATCGCCTGCGCAAGTACGGCATCCCCAACAAGCCCTGAGCAGGGAAGCTGGTTAACGGTGGCGCGCGGCTCTCGGTGGTGAGCGGGCTTGCCCCGCGCCGGGGCTGCGCAGCAGTCCTCAAAAGCCCCCTCCCACCCAAACCCACCTGCACATTTGGTCTGAGAACGACATCCGCTGTACTGAAAGCGCTACAGTGGAACGATATCGCTACAACCCTGCTTTTCGCGCGCCATGCAAGGCTTTGATCCACATAGGCTTTTTTTCGAAGGTCCGACTGTAGCGAAATCGCTACAGCTGAATGGCATAACGTCATAACCCATTTTATTAACTTATTGAATTATAAGGATTTAATAACATTGGCCGCGATTTTGCTTGGCAACCCCCATTATTCCAATCCCGTCCACCAGACGAATCTGGCCTTGAGGAGTTTCCATGAGCGAGTTGCGTTTCACTGAAGATCACGAATGGCTGCGCGCCGAAGCCGATGGCAGCGTGACCGTAGGCATTACCGCTTTTGCGCAGAACGCGCTGGGCGATGTGGTTTTCGTGCAACTGCCGGAGTTGCAGGCCTACGACAAGGGCGCTGAAGCGGCCACCGTGGAGTCGGTCAAAGCAGCCAGCGGCGTTTACATGCCATTGGACGGAGAAGTGCTCGACGTAAACCCGGCCCTCGAAAGCAGCCCTGAACTGGTCAACGAAGACCCAATGGGCCAAGGCTGGTTCTTCCGCTTTAAACCGGCCGATGCCAGCGCAGTGGCTAAGCTGTTGGATCAGGATGCGTACGACCGCCTGATCAAAGCCAACGCTGAAGCCTGAGGAGCGCGCCATGACGATCAACTTGAGCACCGCCAACGAATTCATCGCCCGCCACATCGGCCCACGCCAGGAAGATGAGCAGCAGATGCTCGCCAGCCTGGGCTTCGATTCCCTGGAAGCCCTGAGCGCCAGCGTCATCCCGGAAAGCATCAAGGGCACCAGCGTGCTCGGCCTGGAAGACGGCCTGAGCGAAGCCGACGCCCTGGCCAGGATCAAAGCCATCGCCGGCCAGAACCAACTGTTCAAGACCTACATCGGCCAGGGCTACTACAACTGCCATACGCCGTCGCCGATCCTGCGCAACCTGTTGGAAAACCCGGCCTGGTACACCGCGTACACGCCGTACCAGCCGGAAATTTCCCAAGGCCGCCTGGAAGCGCTGCTCAACTTCCAGACCCTGATCAGCGACCTCACCGGCCTGCCGATCGCCAACGCCTCTCTGCTCGACGAAGCCACCGCCGCCGCCGAAGCCATGACCTTCTGCAAACGCCTGAGCAAGAACAAAGGCAGCAATGCCTTCTTCGCCTCGGTCCACAGCCACCCGCAAACCCTGGACGTACTGCGTACCCGTGCCGAGCCACTGGGCATTGACGTGGTGGTGGGCGATGAGCGCGAACTGAGCGACGTGAGCGCGTTTTTCGGCGCCTTGCTGCAATACCCGGCGAGCAACGGTGATGTATTCGACTACCGCGAACTGACCGGACGCTTCCACGCCGCCAACGCACTGGTGGCCGTGGCCGCCGACCTGCTGGCCCTGACCCTGCTGACCCCGCCGGGTGAGTTCGGCGCCGACGTCGCCATCGGCAGCGCGCAACGCTTCGGCGTGCCGCTGGGCTTTGGTGGCCCGCACGCGGCGTACTTCTCTACCAAGGACGCGTTCAAGCGCGACATGCCGGGCCGTCTGGTCGGGGTGTCCGTGGACCGTTTCGGCAAGCCGGCCCTGCGCCTGGCCATGCAGACCCGCGAGCAACATATCCGCCGCGAGAAAGCCACCAGCAACATCTGCACCGCCCAGGTGCTGCTGGCCAACATCGCCAGCATGTACGCCGTGTACCACGGGCCCAAAGGCCTGACCCAGATCGCCCAGCGCATTCACCAGTTGACCGCGATCCTGGCCAAGGGCCTGACCGCACTGGGGCTCAAGGTCGAGCAAGCGCACTTCTTCGACACCCTCACGCTCAACATCGGCGCCGCGACCGCTGCCCTGCACGACAAGGCCCGCACCCAGCGCATCAACCTGCGTGTGGTGGATGCCGAGCGTGTTGGCGTGTCCGTCGACGAAACCACCAGCCAGGCCGATATCGAAGCACTGTGGAGCCTCTTCGCCGAGGGCAAAGCACTGCCAGCCTTCGCCGAGACGCAAAGCACGCTGCCCGCCGCCCTGCTGCGCCAGTCGCCGATTCTCAGCCACCCGGTGTTCAACCGCTATCATTCGGAAACCGAGCTGATGCGCTATCTGCGCAAGCTGGCCGACAAGGACCTGGCCCTGGACCGCACCATGATCCCATTGGGCTCGTGCACCATGAAGCTCAACGCCGCCAGCGAAATGATCCCGGTGACCTGGGCCGAATTCGGTGCCTTGCACCCGTTCGCCCCCGCCGCACAAAGCGCCGGCTACCTGCAACTGACCACCGAACTGGAAGCCATGCTCTGCGCGGCCACCGGTTACGACGCGATTTCGCTGCAGCCCAACGCCGGATCCCAAGGTGAGTACGCCGGCCTCCTGGCCATCCGTGCCTACCACCAGAGCCGTGGCGACGAACGCCGCGACATCTGCCTGATTCCCTCGTCCGCCCACGGCACCAACCCCGCCACCGCCAACATGGCCGGTATGCGTGTGGTGGTGACGGCCTGCGACGCCCGCGGCAACGTTGACATCGAAGACCTGCGCGCCAAGGCCGTCGAGCACCGCGAGCACCTCGCCGCGCTGATGATCACCTACCCGTCCACCCACGGCGTGTTCGAGGAAGGCATCCGTGAAATCTGCGGGATCATCCACGACAACGGCGGCCAGGTGTACATCGACGGCGCCAACATGAACGCGATGGTGGGCCTCTGCGCACCGGGCAAGTTCGGCGGCGACGTGTCCCACCTGAACCTGCACAAAACCTTCTGCATCCCTCACGGCGGTGGCGGCCCCGGCGTTGGCCCGATTGGCGTCAAGTCCCACCTTGCGCCGTTTTTGCCCGGTCATGCGGCCATGGAACGCAAGGAAGGCGCGGTCTGCGCCGCACCGTTCGGCAGCGCGAGCATTTTGCCGATCACCTGGATGTACATCAGCATGATGGGCGGCGCAGGCCTCAAGCGCGCCTCGCAACTGGCGATCCTGAATGCCAACTACATTTCCCGTCGCCTGGAAGAGCACTACCCCGTGCTGTACACCGGCAGCAACGGCCTGGTGGCGCACGAATGCATCCTGGACCTGCGCCCGCTCAAGGACAGCAGTGGCATCAGCGTGGACGACGTGGCCAAGCGCCTGATCGACTTCGGCTTCCACGCCCCGACCATGTCGTTCCCGGTGGCTGGGACGCTGATGATCGAGCCGACCGAAAGCGAATCCAAGGAAGAACTGGACCGTTTCTGTGACGCCATGATCGCCATCCGCGAAGAAATTCGCGCCGTGGAAAACGGCACCCTGGACAAGGACGACAACCCGTTGAAAAACGCGCCACACACCGCCGCCGAACTGGTTGGCGAATGGAGCCACCCGTACAGCCGTGAGCAGGCGGTGTACCCGGTTGCGTCGTTGATCGAAGGCAAATACTGGCCGCCGGTGGGCCGCGTCGACAACGTGTTTGGTGATCGCAACCTGGTGTGTGCGTGCCCCTCAATCGAGCTTTATGCATAAAGCAGCTGCAAGCATCACGTTGCAAGCCGCAAGAAAGAGCCGCTGGGCTTTTACTTGTCGCTTGTAGCGTGTAGCTCGCCACTGCGCCACCAGGAGCCACCATGTCTTTAAGCGTGTTCGACCTGTTCAAGATTGGCATCGGCCCTTCCAGCTCCCACACCGTCGGCCCGATGCGCGCCGCCGCGCGTTTTGTCGAAGGCCTCAAGCGCGACAACCTGCTGAGCAGCACCACCGGCCTCAAGGTCGAACTCTATGGCTCCCTCGGCGCCACCGGTAAAGGCCACGGCAGCGACAAGGCCGTATTGCTGGGTCTGGAAGGCGAACACCCGGACACCGTGAACACTGAAACCGTCGCCGCACGCCTCGCGCAGATGCGCAGCGACGGCCGCCTGAACCTGCTCGGCGAACACAGCATTGCGTTCAACGAGAAAGAACACTTGGCGATGATCCGCAAACCCCTCGCCTATCACCCCAACGGCATGATTTTTCGCGCCTTCGATGCCGCCGGTATCCAGATCCGCAGCCGCGAGTACTACTCGGTCGGCGGTGGTTTTGTGGTCGACGAAGACGCCGCCGGCGCTGACCGTATTGTTGAAGACGCCACGCCCCTGACCTTCCCCTTCAAGCACGCCAAGGACTTGCTCGGTCATTGCACCACCTACGGGCTGTCAATCAGCCAGGTGATGCTGACCAACGAAAGTGCCTGGCGCCCGGAAGCGGAAACCCGCAGCGGCCTGCTGAAGATCTGGCAGGTGATGCAGGACTGTGTGGACGCGGGCTGTCGCAATGAAGGGATTCTGCCCGGTGGCTTGAAGGTCAAGCGCCGCGCCGCGGCCCTGCATCGCCAGTTGTGCAAAAACCCGGAATCGGCGTTGCGCGACCCGTTGTCAGTGCTCGATTGGGTCAACCTGTACGCCCTGGCGGTCAACGAAGAAAACGCCAATGGCGGGCGCGTGGTGACGGCGCCCACCAACGGCGCGGCCGGGATCGTGCCGGCGGTGCTGCATTACTACATGCGTTTTATCCCCGGCGCCAACGAAGACGGGGTGGTGCGCTTTCTGCTCACTGCCGCCGCCATCGGCATTTTGTACAAGGAAAACGCCTCGATCTCCGGCGCCGAAGTCGGCTGCCAGGGTGAAGTCGGCGTGGCCTGCTCCATGGCCGCAGGCGCGCTGTGCGAAGTTTTGGGCGGCAGCGTGTCCCAGGTGGAGAACGCCGCCGAGATCGGTATGGAACACAACCTCGGCCTGACGTGCGACCCGATTGGCGGCCTGGTGCAGGTGCCCTGCATCGAGCGCAACGCCATGGGTTCGGTCAAGGCCATCAATGCAGTGCGCATGGCCTTGCGCGGCGATGGGCAGCACTTTGTATCCCTCGACAAGGTCATCCGCACCATGCGCCAGACCGGCGCCGACATGAAAAGCAAATACAAGGAAACCGCCCGTGGCGGTTTGGCGGTCAACATTATCGAGTGCTGACGCCTACGGCGCGCCAGCACGTTTTTCAGGAGCTGAATATGTCCACCGAAACCCTGTTGAAAACCCCATTGCATGCCCTGCACATCGAACTGGGCGCGCGCATGGTGCCCTTCGCCGGCTACGACATGCCGGTGCAATACCCGCTGGGCGTGATGAAGGAGCACTTGCACACCCGTGATCAGGCCGGGTTGTTCGATGTGTCTCACATGGGCCAGATCCGCCTGACCGGCGCCAACGCCGCCAAAGCCCTGGAAACCCTGGTGCCCGTCGACATTATCGACCTGCCGGTGGGCATGCAGCGCTACGCCATGTTCACCAACGAAAACGGCGGCATCCTTGACGACCTGATGGTCGCCAACCTGGGCAATGACGAGTTGTTCCTGGTGGTCAACGCCGCCTGCAAGGATCAGGACCTGGCACACTTGCGCCAACACATCGGCGATCAATGCACCATTGAGCCGCTGTTCGAAGAGCGCGCCCTGCTGGCCCTGCAAGGCCCGGCGGCGGTGAAAGTGCTCGCGCGCCTGGCACCGCAAGCCAGCAAGATGACATTTATGCAGTTCGCCTCGCTGCGCCTGCTGGGTGTGGACTGCTACGTAAGCCGCTCGGGTTACACCGGTGAAGACGGCTTTGAAATCTCCGTGCCTGCCGCCAACGCCGAAAGCCTCGCCCGCAGTCTGCTGGCCGAGACCGAAGTACAAGCCATCGGCCTGGGCGCCCGCGACTCGCTGCGCCTGGAAGCCGGCCTGTGCCTGTACGGCCACGACATGAACAGCGAGACCACACCAATCGAAGCCAGCCTGTTGTGGGCCATCTCCAAGCCCCGTCGTACCGATGGCGCGCGCGCCGGTGGTTTCCCCGGTGCCGACCGCATCTTCACCCAACAGCAGACCGGCGTGAGCCGCAAGCGTGTGGGCCTGCTGCCGCAAGAGCGCACGCCGGTACGTGAAGGCGCAGAGATCGTCGACGAACACGGCACCGTCATCGGCAGCGTGTGCAGCGGCGGCTTTGGCCCGAGCCTGGGTGGCCCGCTGGCCATGGGTTACCTGGACAGCGCGTTCACGGCGCTGGACACCGAGGTTTCTGCGCTGGTGCGTGGGAAAAAGGTGCCTCTTCGTGTAAGTAAAATGCCATTCGTGCCACAGCGTTACTTCCGCGGTTGATTTGACTGTTCCTATAAGTAACGCAGTTGCGAAAACGTGCACTAATCTGTAACGCAACCGCCATAAAACAGTGCACCCACGATAGTCATTGTTATAGGGATTAACCTATAACAAGTGATCCGTTCTATCGAATAAGGCTAGTGCAGATTATTCCGCGAAGTGTCACCAAGCCCCGCAAAACCTGAGGTTTTGCGGGGCTTGTTTTTTCCATATTAGTTGGCGTAGAGTTTGCCCACTGTGTTTGCATGGGTCGCTTGGAACCTGGACCTGGGCAGTAGCTGAAGTAGTTGTGCTACAACCCGTTCGACGTCTCTTACTTTCCTGCAACCCAGCCCAGTACTCTTTCATGTGAAAGGGGCTGTCATTAATTTTTAGCGTCAAGGAAATAAGAAAATGTCCCAACGTCAGAGCGGTACCGTCAAGTGGTTTAACGACGAGAAAGGGTTTGGTTTTATCACTCCAGAAAGCGGTCCGGATCTGTTCGTGCATTTCCGCGCTATTCAGGGCAACGGCTTCAAGAGCCTCAAAGAAGGCCAGAAAGTGACTTTCGTTGCGGTGCAGGGCCAAAAAGGCATGCAGGCTGACGAAGTACAAGCAGAAGCCTGATTCTTTCTGCGACAAAAAGCCCCTGATATGACATCAGGGGCTTTTTTATGGGCGCGATTCCGTAAACTGCGTCTTTTATTCCGAGAGCCCTGCCATGTCCAAACCCTTACTGAGCCCCCAAGGCGACTTCCCCGCCGTTGGCCTGGGCCGTCGTCTGGCAGCGATGTTCTACGATTTCCTGCTGTGCACCGCCCTGCTGATCGTCACCGCGTTTATCTACAAACTGATTTGGATCGCGTTCGTCGGCGAAGCCAAAATGCGCACCCTCACCGAATCCGGCGCACTGGACGGCGACCCGTTGCTGTCGACGATTTTATTGTTCGTGCTGTTTGGCTTCTTCGCCAAGTTCTGGACCCATTCCGGGCAGACCCTGGGCATGCAGGTGTGGGGCGTGCGCGTGCAGAATGCCGACGGCTCGCGCATCAGCCTGTGGCAGGCGCTGCTGCGCTTTGTGGTGTCGATTGCGTCGTGGTTGTGCGTGGGGCTGGGCTTTGTCTGGTCACTGTTCGACAAGCACAAACGCAGCTGGCATGACATTTATTCGGATACGCAGTTGGTGCGGATTCCGAAACAGAAGAAGTAATCAGGGCGACGCCAATCAAGGGTGGGAGGCGGCTTCCCCCCACCCTATTTAACGCATTCAGCCGAAGTCAGGCGTTGCCCGCCAGCTTGAGGCGCGCTGCCTGGGTGAAATCCAGCATGCGCTTGAGCGGGCGCACAGCGTGGGGGATCACCGAAGGCTCGACGAAGATCTCGTTACTGCCCTCACGCAGGCACTGCAAGGTGCGCTCCAGCGTGTTCATCGCCATCCACGGGCAATGTGCACAACTGCGGCACGCGGCACCGTTGCCGGCCGTAGGCGCCTCGACGAAGACCTTGTCCGGGCACAGCTGCTGCATCTTGTAGAAGATGCCGCGGTCGGTGGCGACGATAAAGGTCTTGTTCGGCAGACGCTGCGCTGCGGCGATCAGTTGGCTGGTGGAGCCTACCGCGTCAGCCAGCTCGATCACCGAGGTCGGGGATTCAGGGTGCACCAGAATCGCCGCATCCGGGTAGAGCGCCTTCATGTCTTCCAACTGCTTGGACTTGAATTCTTCGTGGACGATGCACGCACCGTCCCACAGCAACATGTCGGCGCCGGTCTGGCGCTGGATGTAGGTGCCCAGGTGCTTGTCCGGGCCCCAGATGATGGTCTCGCCGTTGTCCATCAGGCTTTCGACGATTTCCAGCGCACAGCTGGAGGTCACCACCCAATCGGCCCGCGCTTTAACCGCCGCCGAGGTGTTGGCGTACACCACCACGGTGCGCTCGGGATGCTGGTCGCAGAATGCCGAAAACTCATCCACCGGGCAGCCAAGATCCAGGGAACACGTGGCTTCCAGGGTTGGCATGAGGATGCGTTTTTCGGCGGTGAGGATTTTGGCGGTCTCGCCCATGAAACGCACACCGGCGACCAGTACGGTCTTGGCCGGGTGGGCGGCGCCGAAGCGGGCCATTTCCAGGGAGTCGGAGACACAGCCGCCAGTTTCTTCGGCCAGGGCCTGAATCACCGGATCGCAATAAAAGTGCGCCACCAGCACCGCGTCCTGAGCCTTGAGCTCGGCGGCGATGGCGGTACGCAGGCTTGCCTCTTCCTCGGCGCTTAGCGCCTTGGGCTGCTTGGCATCGAGGTGGGCTTGAACCAGTAGGCGTTCGGAAATGTGCGTCATGTTCGCAAGACCTGCAGGCGCAGTTGCGCGAAAGTCGAGTGTACCACCGGCTCTGGAGCCCTTCGGGCGCCGCCGGACGAAGTGATTGTGTTCATCAAGCACGGGTAAAGGTGAAGCTGCGCAAGGCTACAGAATATCGAATGGATTCAAAAGCCTAATCTGGTATTCGCGGGTGCGTCTTTCAGGCAAAAAAACGGGAAGCCCCTGCGCTGGGGCTTCCCGTTTTCGTCTGTGCCCTCAGCGTGTCAGCGCATTGGGGTCCTGCTGCAACATGACTGATTCATGCATCTTCGCCAGGGCGTCCTTCAAGGTAGCCTCCTCCAAAGCGTCCTTGGATTTTTTGCTTTCCGTGGCCGCATATTCCAGCAACACCACGTAGTCATGGCTGACCGAGGCCTGCTTGGGCACGAAGGTCTCGTCCACCAACTTGCCCAATACGTATTTCTGGGTGCGGGTCACCTGGCTGGCCTCCTGGGAAACCGAAGCGTTGATCAACTGGCCGTCTTTGTAAGACAGGTTGGCCGACGTGCTGGCCTTGTCCTCAACCTGGACGTAGAGGTAGTTTTGCGAGTTTTCATCGCGCGTCAGACCGGGATTTTTACTGCCATCAAGGCCCTTATGGTAACTGGCCGACAGGCTCGACTGCTGGTCCTGGGTAACGCTGCGATCCAACTGGCTACTGCCGCTGACCCGGGTCTTTTGCGACACGTTGTAAGCAAAACTGTCGACTTCAGACGGGCGCATCGGGTTGGACGATTCGCTGACCTGCTTGATGGAGGCCTTGAAGTCCGCCAGGCCAGTCAGTATGCCCTGGTCGGTCGGGTTGCGCGTGAGTGCTTCGGGGAGGCCGACGCCCTGCGGGTAGTTGCTGTTCAAGGCGCTGAATGCGTCCTTGAACAGGGTCATCAGCTCGGCCTTGGCGTTGCCACGCTCCTGCACACGATCAAATTGAGCCAGGTAGCTACTCAAGGCCTTGGCCTGTTGCTGGGCATTGCCCAGGATCGCGGCGTTTTTCAGGTCCACGGCCAGGCTCACTTCGCCGCTTGGGCCACTCATGCGCGTGGTGCGGCTTTGTGTATCCGCGTGGAAGGCCAGGGTCTGGTTCTGCCCTTCCAGCGTCTTCAGTTTGGCGTTGAGATCCACCGACGCCAATACCTTCGAGTCAAACGTGGTCAGTTTGCCCAGATCAAGTTTGGGCGGCGTTGCGCCAAGGCCATCGATCGCCGCCTGGAAGGCGCTGCCTAATTGGCCAACCGCCTTGAGCTCGTCATCGCTCAGGCTGCCACCCTCGACCGTTGCCTTTACGCCCAGGCCATCGTTCTGGCTGGACAGGCTGAAAGTGACGGTTTTTCCGCTGGCCGTCTTGATGCTGAGGCTGACCTGGTTGTCGGCCTTGCTGTGCAGCAGCGATTGGTCGACTCGCATCTCGCCGGCATTTTGCGCGCGGTCGGCGCTCGCATAGAGCACAGACTGGGAAATGTCCGTGCCGCCCTTGGCGAACTGCTCTATCAGGCTCGCACCGAGGCCACTGAAGCGGCTGGCCGTGGACAGCGCGTTGAAGTTGGTATTAATCGTCTTGCTGAGGGCGTCCTGGCTGGTGTTCTCCCACGCTCGCACGAGCTCCTGGCCAGGCAGTTGCCCGCGGCGCGAATAAGTATCGGATAGCGTGTCGGACACCACATTGCCCAGGCTGACCACCGACGAAGGGCGGGCAACGGCGCCAGCGGCGTTCTGCACCACACTGACGGGGGCAGGTTCGATAGGCCGAATAGCGCGTGCGATGGCGGAGCTGATAGGCGAAAGCGTCGTCATGACAATCCCTGTCTTGAGGTGAACGAACTCGATTTAACACAAACCCTCGGACGCGAGGCAAGCGATAAAAAAATCACTGATGAAGCGTCGAACTCAATGACGCCATATTAGCTGCACCTGCCGGCGCAGCGAGGCACTGATATCGGGCGTCCTCGAGGCTGCTTTCAAACTGTTCAAGGCCATCGTAGAGGCTTTGCAAATTTTGGATTCGGGTTATCAGCTCGTATTTTTTATCTGCAATGGCCTTGCAGGCCAATTCCCAGGGCAGTGCCTGCCCCCGGTGATCCTGAAGGATCGCCTGCATTTCCTTGAGTTTGAAGCCCAGTTGCTGAGCGCATTTGATGAACATCAGCAACTCGACACTTTGCTGGTTGTAAACCCGATACTTACCTTCACGCACGGGCGGCGGCAGTAAGCCGATGTTCTCGTAATGGCGGATCGTCTTAACAGTGGTGCCCGACAGCAGGGCGGCTTTGCCGATATACATGAAAAGTCCCTATCACGGCGCAGGAATGGGCGCACGAGGGCGCATCGCATCTTCACACATGTGTCCGGGATCGGGAACCTGAGGACCTCAACGCTCGGCGATCGCCTGCGCGTGCTTGAGCCAGGCTTCACGCCGGGCCAGACCGGAACCCAGAATTGGTCCGAACATCAGGGTTTTCAGCGGCTTGATACCGCAGAACGCCAGCGTGGTTGTGCGCACCTGGTGCACGCCCGGCATGCGATAAACCCACTTGTAATACCAGGGAGGCGTATCCATCGTGACCAGCAGGTGGGCCGTCCTCCCCTTTAACAGCTTATCGGGAAAGGCTTTGCCTTCACGGTACTTGAAGGCAAAACCAGGCAGGAACGTCCGGTCGAAAAAGCCTTTCATCAGCGCCGGAATAGCACCCCACCAGATGGGGTAGACAAATGCCAGGTGTTGCGCCCACGTGATATCGACCTGAGCCTGGAGCAGATCGGGTTCCAGCGGCTGGATCCGGTTGTAGCCCTCATGCAGCACGGGATCGAAGTTCAGCGCCCCCACTCGTAGCAGACGCACCTCATGCCCGGCACGTATTGCGGCTTGCACATACGTGTCGGCCAATGCGCCGCAAAAGCTGTCGGCGCAGGGATGTCCCAGAATTACCAATACTCGCTTGCCCATCATCACTTCACCCTGAACGTTGGACGCCCAGAATAGGGTGTGCCCTTAACGGGAGAGTCAACAGGAGGGTTGTCGGCGGGTATTGGCGGCATGCGCCGAGATGCAGTTGCGATGGGCCTGAACAGGCGATTTTTTCGTGACACTCAGTGCGTTGCGCACTCGCCAAATCCCAGGCAAAAAAAAACCCGGAAATCCTCACTTGCGTGGGCCTTCCGGATTTTCTAAACCGCCAAAAATGGTGGGTCGTGTGGGATTCGAACCTACGACCAATTGGTTAAAAGCCAACTGCTCTACCAACTGAGCTAACGACCCGCTGTGTGGTGGCGCGTATAATACTGATTTCTAAGGATTATTCAACACCTTATTTGAAATAAATCAGAAATAACGCGTTGGGTCCGTAATTCCGGCCATTTTGAAGCCCTCGGCACGCAGTCGGCAGGCGTCGCATTTCCCACATGCACGACCGGCATCGTCGGCCTGATAGCAGGAATCCACGCCTAGTCCTACGCCCGCCTTCACGATGTCTGACTTGCTCAGGTTCTGCAGCGGCGCCCGAATACGAAACCCCTGCCCTTCTACCCCGGCCCTTGTCGCCAGGTTGGCCATGCGTTCGAACGCCTCGACGTATTCCGCACGGCAGTCCGGGTAGCCGTTGTAATCAAGGGCGTTCACGCCGATAAATATATCGCGGGCATTCAGCACTTCGGCCCAGCCCAAGGCCAGTGACAGGAACACCGTATTGCGCGCCGGTACGTACGTGACCGGAATGCCCTGGGTAGGCGCCAACGGCACGTCGATAGCGCTGTCAGTCAGGGCAGAGCCGCCGATGCCGCTGAGGTTCAGGCCAATCACTTTGTGCTCCACCACACCGAGGTCATGGGCGACACGCGCGGCGGCATTCAATTCGGCGCGGTGGCGCTGGCCGTAGTCAAAGCTCATGGTGTAGCAGCTGTAGCCGTCAGCACGGACCATGGCCACCAACGTGGCAGAGTCGAGGCCGCCGGACAGCAGGATGACCGCGCGCTTTTGCTCGCTCATCTCAGCGCCCCGGCTCGTCGTTCCACAGGTATTTATGCAACTGCAATTGCAGGCGTACCGGCAGATTGTCGGCCACGACCCAGTCAGCCAGGTCGCGGGCATTGAGGTCGTGATGGCTCGGAGAGAACAGCACCTCGCCGGCACGACGGTCGAGACCGTACTGGATCAACTTGGAGGCCGCCCAGTCATAGTCGTCGCGCGAACAGATAACGAACTTGACCTGATCGTTGGCCGTCAGCAAGTCCATGTTGTCATAGAGGTTGCGGTGCGCCTCCTTGGAACCCGGGGTCTTGAGGTCGACCACGCGGCTGACGCGTGGGTCGACCGCCGAGATGTCCAGGGCACCACTGGTTTCAAGGGACACTTCATAACCGGCATCACACAGCCGCTTGAGCAGCGCAATGGCATTGGGCTGGGCCAACGGCTCGCCCCCGGTCACGCAGACGTAGCGCGGCTTGAAGCCAGCAACCTGCTCGAGGATGTCGTCCAGGGTGCGCACGGTGCCGCCACTGAAGGCATAGGCGCTGTCACAGTATTGGCAACGCAACGGGCAACCGGTGAGGCGCACAAATACGGTGGGCAGCCCAGCGGTTCGCGTTTCACCCTGCAACGAGTAAAAAACTTCGGTAATACGTAATGTGTCTTGCATAGTCGCCACGGGCGTAACAGCTAAACAGGCTGTCCGCCTCCGTCAGGCACTTAGAGGAACCCCGCCAACGCGCAGGCCCCAAAAAGCGTGTTTCATAAAAGGGCGTGGATTCTAACGAAAAAACCCGCGCCAGGCGCGGGTTTCTTCTAAACGGGCTGCGTTGCTTACAAACGTTGCAGATCCCGTTGAGCCAACTGAGCAGCGGAAGTCCCCGGATATTGGGCGACGACCTGCTGCAGAATGCCTTTGACCTTGTCGGTATGACCCAGGCGGCGCTCTACGTCAGCGAGTTTGTACAGCGAATCAGGCACCTTGGCATGCTTGGGGTACAGCTGGCTGACCTTGGCAAATGCCTGGCCCGCCCCCTGCAAATCACCCTTTGCCAGGTTCACCTCGCCCAACCAGTATTGGGCATTGCCCGCGTACTGGCTGTTGGGGTAACGCCCAAGGAATGCGGTAAAGGCTTTGCTGGCCTTGTCGAAGTCCTTGGCCTTGATCAGGTCGAAGGCTGCATCGTAATACAGTTTTTCCTTCGCCGGATCACCCGGTTCGCTGCTGGCGGCAGGGGCCTGGCCCGCAGCCGCGGCCCCTGCTGCCGCACCACCGGCGGCGGCGCTTGGCGCACCACCGGTAGAAGAATTATCTGGAGTAGCGGCTGGTGTAACGCCGGCTCCTATACGTCGATCAAGATCCTGGTAACGCTCCAGGCCTTCTTGCTTGAGCTGGTTCACTTGATTTTGCAGCACTTCAATTGCGCCCTGTTGCTGCGCCAATTGATCCTGCATGCGTTGCAACTGGTTGAACAGTTCGCCCTGTGCCGAGGGAGCGGACGTAGCCGCCCCCCCAGCATAGGCGCCGTTCGTGCCATAACCTGCTGGCGGATAGCTGCTCCCGCTATTGTTATAGCCAGAGTTGCTATCCGTTACAGGAACCGCAGCCCACACCGCAAGCGGTGCGAAGCTGAGAGCCAATACAGTCAGAGCACGACGGCACGTTCGCATGACGAATTACTTACGCAGTTCGACGCGACGGTTTTGAGCCCAGGACTGCTCGTCGTGGCCAGTAGCAACTGGACGCTCTTTACCGTAGGAAACCAGTTCCAGTTGGCCTGGAGCAACACCTTGCAGTACCAGGTAGCGCTGAACGGCTTTCGCACGACGCTCGCCCAGTGCCATGTTGTACTCACGAGTACCACGTTCGTCGGTGTTACCTTCCAGAACAACGCGAGCGCCGTTAGCTTTCAGGTCCTTCGCGTGAACGTCCAGAGCGCGCATGGCTTCTGGTTTCAGGTCCGAACTGTCATATTCGAAGTAGAAAGTGGTGATAGCGCGCAGAGCAGCTTCTTCGCTCAGGGAGCCGTCAACTGCACCAGTGTTAGCGCCGTAACCAGCGTTTGGATCAACAGCTGCGCCTTCACCGGCATTGTCGCCGCCTTTAGACGAGCAACCAACGGCTACGGACAGAGCCAGAGCCAGAGCAGCAAACTTACCAAACTTCAGCATTTCCATCGTGAAACTCCTAATGAACCCCAGTGTGTTAAGTACTTCTTTTTGTAGCGCCGCGTCAGTTCAGGTAAGGGGACCAGGACGGTTCTCTGACTTCGCCTTGAGCGGTAGGAAGCGGGAGCCTCACGCGTCCATTAATGGACACGAGCATCAAGACTCCCCGGCCCTGCTGGCGGGTGGCGTAGATTACCATGGTGCCGTTGGGCGCAACAGTAGCTGACTCATCAAGGTTGGTATCTGTAAGGATTTTTACCGTTCCACGCTGCAAATCCTGGGCCGCAACCCGGAAATTAGTGAAACCATCCTGACGGTGAATCATCACCAACGTCTTTTCATCAGCCGAAAGCTTAGGGTTGGCGTTGTAGTTACCAATAAAGGTCACTCGTTCCGCACCGCCACCGCCAATACTCGATTTGTAGATTTGTGGCTTGCCGCCCCGGTCAGAGGTGAAGTAGATGGTCGAACCATCCTTTCCCCAGAACGGTTCAGTGTTAATGCCCGGGCCGCTGGTCACACGTGTGATCTGGCGCGAAGCCATGTTCATCACGTAGATATCCGGGTTGCCGTCTTTGGACAGTACGAACGCCAGGCGCGAACCATCCGGCGACCAGGCCGGCGCACCGTTAAGGCCTTCGAAGTTGGTGATCTGCTCACGACGGCCAGTGTCGATGTGCTGGACGAAGATACGCGGACGCTTCTGTTCGAACGACACGTAGGCAATACGCTTGCCATCCGGTGCAAAGCGCGGCGACAGGATTGGCTCACGCGACTGCAGCAAGGTTACAGCGCGCGCGCCGTCATAGTCCGAACGTTGCAGGGTATAGCGGGTGTTGTCTACGGAGAAACGTTCAGCCGTTACATACAGCAGACGTGTCGAGAAAGCCCCCTTGATACCGGTGAGCTTTTCAAACGACTGGTCCGAAATGTAGTGGGCCATGTCCCGCAATTGTTCGGTGGTGCCCGAAACACTGCCGGTCAAGACCTGCTGCTCGGTCGCCACGTTGAACAGGGTGTACTGGATCTGCAGGCGACCGCCGGCCGGCACAATGTTGCCGACCATCAGGTATTGCGCGCCTACCGCTTTCCAGTCACGGAACACGACTTCGCTGGCCTGGTTAGGCTGGCTGATCATATTGCCTTTGGGAATCGGCGCGTAGTAGCCGGAGTTGCGCAGGTCGTCGCTGACGATCTGGGCCATGTCGTCCGGCAGCACACTGCCGCCCTGCCAACCGAACGGTACTACAGCGATCGGGGTGGCCCGGTCGCTACCGCTGGTGACCAGGATGTTCTTTTCATCCGCCGCCGCTATCCCTGCCATACAGCAAATAACGACAAGCATTCCTCGAAGAAGGTTTCTCACAAGGCTAGATCCTCAGGTGTGAATGTCATCTTGAATGAACGATAGGGAGCGAAGTCGCTTGGTTTCATTCCCTGCATCTCGGTCAACCGGCCAATATTCTTGACCGCGGCAACCGCCGAACTGTCGAACGAACCGTCACCACTGGACTTGGCCACAGTGACCGAAGTCACCGTACCGTCCGGCAACATGCCGATCTGCAGCACTACTGTCATGCCTTTGCGTGCCGAAGGCGGACGGGTCCAACCCTCTGCTGCCCGCGCCCGAATCAAATCGTCGAAACTGCCCGCGACTTCATCGCCACGCTCATCGGCCAAGGCTTGCTGACGCTGCGGCGTGTCGGAGAGCAAATCTGCCAAGGCCTGGGCCTTTTTCTCTTCGGCGGATTTACGCGCTGCTTCCTGGGCCTTTTTCTTGGTGGCATCGGCGGCAGCTTTCTTCTTCGCGTCGTCGGCGATTTTCTTCTTCGCCTCGTCTGCTTCAGCTTTTTTCTTGGCGTCTTCGGCGGCTTTCTTCTTCGCGTCTTCGACGATCTTTTTCTTGGCTTCTTCAGCGGCCTTTTTCTTGGCCTCTTCTTCAGCTGCTTTTTTGGCTTCTTCTTCAGACTTCTTCTTGGCTATATCAGCCAATTGTTTCTCTTCGGCCTTTTTCGCTTCGGCAGCTTTCTCGGCTTTCTTGGCTTCATCAGCCTTTTTCGCCTCGTCGGCCTTCTTCGCTTCGTCAGCCTTTTTCGATTCCTCGGCCTTTTGAGCCGCCTCTTCTTTCTTTTGTTCCGCAGCAGCCTTCACCGCTTCCTGCTCGACCTTCTTCTGTTCCATCTGTTCGACTTCAGTCTGGCGCGCAGCCGACTTCTGGGCTTCACCCGCAATCTTCTGATTGGTCTGGGTGGTGGCCTGACTTTTCGATTTCAGCTGATACAGGGTCGCCTGCACGATCGGCTTGGCTGGCGGCAGGTCCGGGGTCATGGCAAAGCTGACGAACAGCATGCCAAAGACCAGGACGTGCAGGGCAATTGCCCAGACGCTAGGCCAGAAGTAGCTCTCCGAGGCGGACGGCTCTCGCTGTTGCTGCATCAGGGCGCCTCGGTGATCAAGCCAACGTTACCGACGCCGGCCTTCTGCAGCCCGCCCATGGCGCCCATGACGGAGCCGTAGTCGACCGACTTGTCGCCGCGGATGAACACCTGGGTATGCTTGCCGCCTTCGTTGCCGGAACGAATGATCTTGGTCACCGCGTCGGTCATCGCCGGCAGGGTCAGGGCCTTGTCCTGCTGCTTCTGGGTATCGACTTCGCTGCCAAGGTTCCAGTAGTAGGTCTTGTCAGCCTTGATCGAAATGGTCAGCACCTGGGTGTTGTTGTCCTGAGGCAAGGCTTCGCTGGAAACCTTGGGCAGATCAACCTTCACACCCTGGTTGAGCATCGGCGCGGTCACCATGAAGATCACCAGCAGCACCAGCATCACGTCGATGTAAGGCACTACGTTCATCTCGGCGACCGGCTTGCGCTTGGTTCGAGCTCGAGTGATTAAAGCCATCGGGGAGTACCTGCTTATTCTTCGCTGGTGTGCACTTTACGGTGCAGGATCGCCTGGAATTCATCGGCGAAGGTGTAGTAACGGCCAATCAGGTTTTCGCCGCGCGCGGCAAAACGGTTGTAGGCAATAACAGCCGGGATCGCGGCGAACAGGCCGATCGCGGTGGCGATCAGGGCTTCGGCGATACCTGGGGCCACTGTGGCCAGGGTGGCTTGCTGAGCCTGGGCCAGGCCGCGGAAAGAGTTCATGATGCCCCACACGGTACCGAACAGGCCGATGTACGGGCTGACGGAACCTACGGTGGCGAGGAACGGCAGGCTCTGCTCCAGTTTCTCTTCTTCGCGGGAAATGGCCACGCGCATGGCACGGGCGACGCCTTCCATCACCGCTTCCGGATCAACACCCGGTTGCTGGCGCAGGCGCGAAAATTCCTTGAAACCGGCACGGAAGATCTGCTCGACGCCCGAGTCCGGGTCGGGGTTGCTGCCGGCCTGGCGATACAGCTTGGACAGGTCGATACCCGACCAGAAGCGCTCTTCAAAGCTCTCCAGGGCACGTCGACCGGCACGCAGCAGGTTGCTGCGCTGAAAAATCATGACCCAAGAGGTAACCGATGCGGCTACCAGGATCAGCATGACCAGTTGAACCACAACACTGGCATTGCTGACCAGGCTCCACATGGAGGAATGGTCGACGACGGTAGGTTCCACGCTAAATCTCCTGCTTTGATTGTTTACCCGCGCCGCTCACGGCGGCAAAGGCCGCACGTAGAGTTTCGGGAATGGCCCGAGGTTTCAAACTGTTGGTGCGCACACACGCCACCAGGAACTGCCCCTCACAGAGCAGCGTTGCATCCGTTGCCCGCCTGACCTGCTGCTTGAAACGCAGGCTGGCACGGTTCAATTCGATTACTTCAGCGCTGACCAGCAGCTCGTCGTCCAATCGCGCCGGTGCGTGGTAACGCGCCTCGCTGGAGTGCACGACGAATAACAGGTCCTCCCCTGCCAGCTGGGATTGGGCAAAGCCCAGCTCCCGTAGCCGCTCGGTTCGAGCCCGCTCCATAAACTTGAGGTAATTGACGTAATACACGATGCCGCCGGCATCGGTGTCCTCGTAATAAACGCGACAGCGATGTGCGAACGACTGTTCCCCGTTTTGCGCGCGCATACTCTAGTGCTTACTCCTGAGGTTGCCAATCCGGCTGGGCAACTGTTTTTGCATTCTCGATGACATTTCCTACGACTGAATGACGACGCCAGACACTGGGACAGCACAAACCTCGAATAAATCGACCCACATAGCCTTTTTAATCGTCAACCGCATCAAGAAATTCGTCTACCACAGGCATCTCACCCAATCGTGACGGAATGTTTAAGCCAAAGTGCAGGTAGGCGTGGCGCGTCACCACCCGCCCCCTGGGCGTACGCATGATGTAGCCCTGCTGGATCAGGTACGGCTCCAGCACGTCCTCAATGGTATGGCGCTCCTCGCTGATGGCCGCAGCCAGGCTGTCGACCCCTACCGGGCCGCCGTCAAACTTCTCGATCATGGTCAAGAGCAGACGCCGGTCCTGGTGATCAAACCCATGCTCATCCACGTCCAGCAGGTTCAAGGCCAGGTCGGCCACAGCCTTGGTGATGTGGCCCTTGGCGCGTACTTCGGCAAAATCACGCACGCGGCGCAGCAAACGGTTGGCGATTCGAGGTGTGCCACGGGCTCGGCGCGCGATTTCAAATGCGCCTTCCGGGTCCAGTGGTAAACCGAGAATGCTGGCCGAACGGCTGACAATGGTCGCCAGGTCTGCAGTGCTGTAGAACTCTAGACGTTGAACGATACCGAAACGGTCTCGAAGCGGATTGGTCAGCATGCCGGCACGGGTGGTCGCCCCCACCAGGGTGAACGGTGGCAGGTCGAGCTTGATCGAACGAGCCGCAGGGCCCTCGCCGATCATGATATCGAGCTGAAAGTCCTCCATGGCCGGGTACAGCACCTCCTCGACGATCGGCGATAGCCGGTGAATCTCGTCGATAAACAGCACGTCATGGGGCTCAAGGTTGGTCAGCAGCGCCGCCAGATCACCCGGACGCTCCAGCACCGGGCCGGAGGTGGATTTGATCGATACGCCCATTTCCTGGGCAATGATGTTGGCCAGCGTAGTTTTACCCAACCCCGGCGGGCCGAAGATCAGCGTGTGGTCAAGCGACTCACTGCGCCCGCGTGCGGCCTGAATGAACAGCTCCATTTGCTCGCGCACGGTGGGCTGGCCGATGTAGTCGGCCAGGCTCAGGGGGCGAATGGCACGGTCCTGGACTTCTTCACGGTCGCGCGAGCCGGTGGCCGCGATCAGACGATCAGCTTCAATCACTTAAATCATTCCCTTCAGGGCTCGGCGGATCATGTCTTCACTGCTCAGGTTCTTGTCCTTGATGGCCGACACGGCCTTACTGGCTTCCTGCGGCTTGTAGCCCAGGGAAATCAGCGCGCTGACCGCATCGCTCTCGGCACTGGCCACCTGGCCTGGCGGCATATCCGGTTGGTTGGGCACCAGGGCAAACATGCTCGGCACAACCTCCCAGGCCTTGAAGCGGTCCTTGAGCTCCACCAACAAGCGCTCGGCGGTCTTCTTGCCGACCCCCGGCACCTTGGTCAGCGCCGAAGTGTCCTGGGCCGAGACGGCACGCACCAATTCGTCCACTTCCAGGCTCGACATCAATGCCAGGGCCAGTTTGGGGCCTACGCCGTTGAGGCGGATCAGCTCGCGGAAGAAGTCGCGGTCGCGCTTGCCAATGAAACCATAGAGCAATTGCGCGTCTTCGCGTACCACCAAATGGGTGTGCAAGGTCAGCGGCTCGCCTACGGACGGCAAGCGATACAGGGTGGTCATGGGCACTTCCAGCTCATACCCCAACCCATTGACATCCAGAATCAGGTGCGGCGGCTGTTTCTCAGCCAGGGTGCCGCGCAAGCGTCCAATCACGGTTCAGATCCTTAAAGCGTAGGGGTCAGATCAAGGCCTGACCGCAAAATTCGATTGCGCTGATGCTATCAGAGACGCAGGCGTCCGCCACGACTGCGTGCAGTGCCCAAGCCATGAGGCAGCAGGCTGGAACGGGTGTGCGCATGGCAAATGGCGATAGCCAGGGCGTCGGAAGCATCGATCTGCGGTTTTGAAGTGAGCTTGAGCATGTGCATGACCATCATCTGCACCTGCTCTTTATTGGCGCCACCGGTGCCGACCACGGCCTGCTTGACCTGGGTCGCGGTGTACTCGGCGATTTCCATGCCCTCCTCGGCGCCTGCAACGATCGCGGCGCCACGGGCCTGGCCCAACTTCAAGGCCGAATCGGCGTTTTTCGCCATGAATACTTTTTCGATGCCCATGGTCACCGGGCCGTAGGTCTGGATCACTTCACGCACGCCGCGGTAGACAATCTGCAAGCGCTCGGCCAGCTCACCCGCCCCCGTGCGAATACACCCCGAGGCCACGTAAACACAGCCACGCGGGGTGTGTTGCACCACGCCAAAACCGGTGATGCGCGAACCGGGGTCGATACCTAGGATTAAAGTCATAACGCCTGCGGGTTGGATAAACACATTTGTTGATACACCAACGTTCAAATGCGGGAGAGGGCTTGCCTCCGATAACGGCGGTTCAGTCGATTTATAAGTCACTGACACACCGTCATCGGGGGCAAGCCCCCTCGCGCATTTGGATCTACATCATTCTTCAGCCTAGCTGTTCGGCCACGGATTCCGGGATGTCGGCGTTCGAATACACGTTCTGCACATCGTCCAGGTCTTCGAGCATGTCCAGCATCTTCAGCACCTTCTGTGCACCCTCCAGGTCCAGTTCGGCACTGGTGGTCGGCAGCATCACGATTTCCGCGTCGGTGCCCTTGAACCCCGCCGCCTCCAGCGCATTACGCACGGCGTAGAAACTGGCGAAGGAGGTGAACACGTCGATGGAGCCGTCTTCGTTGGTTACCACGTCGTCGGCATCCGCCTCCATGGCCGCTTCCATCAGCGCATCTTCGTCCGTGCCCGGCGCAAAGGTAATCTGGCCCTTGCGCTCGAACAGGTAGGCCACGGAACCGTCAGTGCCCAGGTTACCGCCGCATTTGCTGAACGCATGGCGCACAGCGGCCGCAGTGCGGTTGCGGTTATCGGTCATGCACTCGACCATCACCGCCACGCCGCCGGGGCCGTAGCCTTCGTAGGTCAACTCGACCATGTCGTCGGTGTCGGCCGCGCCGGCACCGCGGGCCACCGCACGGTCGATGATGTCGCGGCTCATGTTGGCGCCGAGGGCCTTGTCCAGTGCCAGGCGCAAACGTGGGTTGGAGCCGGGGTCACCACCTCCCTGGCGGGCGGCGACGGTCAGCTCGCGGATCCACTTGGTGAAAATCTTGCCTTTCTTGGCATCCTGTCGCTCTTTGCGGTGCTTGATGTTCGCCCACTTGGAATGGCCAGCCATAACACAACTCCGAAAATTCTCTAGAAACCTTGGTCAACTCCGCCCTCGGCGGAATGTAGCGCTTTAACGCAAAGGCGCATCCGAAGATGCGCCTTTTTGACTGCCTGAAACTCTATCGCGCTTTCACGCAGCAGCCTTACTCAGCTTTTGGTGTCTCGCGCAGGCGAATATGCAGCTCGCGCAGCGCCTTGGCGTCCACCACACCGGGTGCCTGCGTCATCACGTCCGCAGCACTCTGGGTTTTCGGGAAGGCGATCACTTCACGGATCGACTGGGCGCCGGTCATCAGCATCACCAGACGGTCCAGGCCGAAGGCCAGGCCACCGTGCGGCGGCGCGCCGTATTTGAGGGCGTCGAGCAGGAAGCCGAATTTCTCTTCCTGTTCCGCTTCGTTGATACCCAGCAGGCGGAACACCGCTTGCTGCATCTCTTTGCGGTGGATACGGATCGAACCGCCACCCAGTTCGGTGCCGTTGAGCACCATGTCGTAGGCACGGGACAGCGCGCCTGCAGGGTTGGCTTCCAACTCCGCAGGGGAGCACTTCGGCGCGGTGAACGGGTGGTGCAAGGCGCTGAAGCTGCCGTCGTCGTTCTCTTCGAACATCGGGAAGTCAACGACCCACATCGGCGCCCATTCGCAGGTCAGCAGGCTCAGGTCGTGACCGAGCTTGATACGCAGGGCACCCAGGGCTTCGCTGACGATTTTGGCTTTGTCGGCACCGAAGAACACGATGTCGCCATCGACCGCGCCGACGCGATCCAGGATCACGTTCAGGTTGGCTTCGGGGATGTTTTTCACGATCGGCGATTGCAGACCGTCAACACCGTTGGCGCGCTCGTTGACCTTGATGTACGCCAGGCCCTTGGCACCGTAGATGCCGACGAATTTGGTGTAATCGTCGATCTGCTTGCGCGGCATGCTCGCGCCGCCTGGCACACGCAGGGCGGCGATGCGGCATTTCGGGTCGTTGGCCGGGCCGCTGAACACCTTGAAGTCGACGTCCTTTAGCTGGTCGGCAACGTCCACCAGTTCCAGCGGGTTACGCAGGTCCGGCTTGTCGGAACCGTAGCGGCGCATGGCCTCTTCGAAGGTCATGTGCGGGAATTCGCCGAACTCCAGGCCCAGCACTTCCTTGAACAGGTTGCGGATCATTTGCTCGGTCAGACCCATGATCTCTTTTTCATCGAGGAAACTGGTCTCGATGTCGATCTGGGTGAATTCCGGTTGACGGTCAGCGCGCAGGTCTTCGTCGCGGAAGCATTTGGCGATCTGGTAGTAACGGTCGAAGCCGGCCACCATCAGCAGTTGCTTGAACAACTGCGGCGATTGCGGCAGCGCGAAGAACGAACCGGCGTGGGTACGGCTCGGCACCAGGTAGTCACGCGCGCCTTCCGGGGTGGCCCGGGTCAGGATCGGCGTTTCTACGTCAAGGAAGCCATTCTCGTCGAGGAAACGGCGGATGCTGGTGGTCATGCGCGAACGCAGACGCAGTTTCTCGGCCATTTCCGGACGACGCAGGTCCAGGAAGCGGTAGCGCAGGCGGGTTTCTTCGCCGACGTCGGAGTATTCGTTGAGTGGGAACGGCGGGGTTTCCGACTCGTTCAGCACTTCCAGCTCATAGCCCAGCACTTCGATACCGCCGGAGGCCATGTTCTTGTTCACGGCACCAGCCGGACGCAGGCGAACCTTGCCGGTGATCTTCACGACGTACTCGCTGCGCACACGATCGGCGGCGGCGAAGCTTTCGGCACGGTCCGGATCGAACACCACCTGGGCCAGACCATCACGATCACGGATATCGAGGAAGATCACCCCGCCGTGGTCGCGGCGACGGTGAACCCATCCGCAAAGGGTAATTTCCTGACCTTCCAGGGTCTCGTTCAGTTGGCCGCAATAGTGGCTGCGCATCATGGTCGTGGTTTCACTTCTCGTAATTCGTAATTCGGTGGCAGGCGTGCCTCGTCACCGTACAGTTAAGCAGGGGACGGATAATGCAGGAGCCGGCGCGTAGAGTTCAACTCAGTCTGCTTTGTCGCCGCCCGCCAGATTCTTCTTGGCGCCGGTCTTGAAGTCGGTTTCGTACCAGCCACCGCCGCTCAGGCGGAAGCCCGGCATGGACAACATCTTCTTGAGCTCAGGGGCCTGGCAGGCCGGGCAATCGACCAGCGGTGCTGCGCTGATCTTCTGGATGGCTTCCAACTGATGACCACAGGAAGCGCATTGATAGTCGTACATGGGCATGGCGATGTCTCGGCGATCAGATCGTTACTGCGCCACGCCTGCCTCAGAGGCAAAGCCCCGGCATGCGTAGCAAAGCGCGGGATTATATCTGGTAAATCGAGGCAGCGCAGCCGGCTTTCTACCCGGAGCCTCGCCCGCCAGGGCGACGGACCGACTCCGGCACCATAGGTTTACTCCGGGTTTAAAGGAGCGACATGGTCCTTGAGCAGATGAACCACGCACACCACCCTGACCAGACCACTGAAGTTCTTCACACCGCCATAGCGCAAATGCACTTCCCGATCCACGTAGGACAGCAACGCACTGACAGAACAGGCGTTGATCCGGGCTATTTCAGCCAGGATATTCCAATAGACCTGTTCAAGCCGCAGGCACGTGGAAAACCCATTGAGCCTGACTGATCGGGACAACGGCCTGGCCAGCCCCATGTCGAACCCTTTGGCAAAGGGGTCGACCTTTACTTTATGAAAACCACAATTTTCCATCGCTCCATTACCCACTCCGCGTGACATACACCTGACACTCCATTGCCAAACACTGACCCATGGGTTGCTCCCATTGGGCGATGGCTCTATGGAACAGCAGGGAGACAGGCGGCAGCCAGAAGACGCGGAGTCGATAGTTGTAGGACAACGCCAGGAAGTGCGCAGAAACAAAGCGAATGGCGCCAGGCCGGCGCCACTCAGGTTCGAGACTTACTGATTTTCGAGCAGGGACCGCAGCATCCATGCGGTTTTTTCGTGCACTTGCATGCGCTGGGTCAGCAGATCCGCAGTGGGCTCATCGCTGACTTTGTCGAGCAATGGGAAAATGCCGCGCGCGGTCCGCGTCACCGCTTCCTGGCCCGCCACCAATTGCTTGATCATCTCCTCCGCACTCGGCACCCCCTCCTCCTCCTTGATAGAAGAAAGGCGAGCGTAAATAGAATAGGCACCCGGTGCGGGGAACCCGAGGGCGCGGATACGCTCGGCAATAGAGTCCACCGCCAGCGCCAGTTCGTTGTACTGCTCCTCGAACATCAGGTGCAGCGTACGAAACATGGGGCCCGTGACGTTCCAATGGAAGTTGTGGGTCTTCAGGTACAGTACATAGGTATCGGAGAGCAGTCGTGAAAGCCCGTCGACGATGGATTTACGATCTGCTTCGCTGATACCGATATCGATTGCCATGTTTATCCCCTTCAATTGACAAGCATTCATTGAGTCAGGTGCAGGACCACTCTAGCAAGAGAGCCGATGATGCGCAGCCCGACTCGTCATAGGTGCGGCAAATGGTCCCGGGTGTAACGTCTTCCTCAGCGACAGACAAATCTTGAACAAGGTAAGCATTTTTCTGTACCTCGACCCAAACCACCTGCGCATGTCTAGGACAGGCGTTTGGCGAAGAAATGCCAAAGGCACCGAAACGCCCGCAAATGCTTGATTTGAGTAGGCACGGCCTTTGCTGTTAAATAGGTAGCGTGTCGCCGCCGTTAATCTCCACGGCAAGCGGCATAGGCTGATCCCCGCGCACGTGCCCAACGCCTCCCATTGTTCAGAAGCGAACCGTGCCAGTCAGCTCTTCCTTGTGATCCGTCTTAACGTGAGTTAATCAAAATGTTGAAAATCGTCCACCTGCTAACGGGCGTTGCAGCGTTGCTGCTGTCCTTTATCCCAAGCCTGCAGCCTGAAAGCCTGCCCTACCTGCAACAACACGATGCCTTGTACCTGGCCTTGTTCGGCCTTCTTAACCTGACGCTCGCCCCGGTAATCCCTTACTGGAACAAAGGCACCCGTCATCAACTGCAAAACCTGGTCAGCGCTCTGCTGGTACTGACCGTTGTCTTACAAACCCTCACCCTCCTGGCACCCATGCCTGAAGTCGGCGGCCACCCGGCCATCCTGCTCAGCCTGGTGATCGCTGTGGTCGCCATCGTTCTTCACCTGGCCATCAGCTTCTACCGTTCGTCCCCGGCGGCCGCGTCGCAAAACTACGACATGACCAATCGGGATACCGGTACCGTCAAGTGGTTCAACACGTCCAAAGGCTTCGGCTTTATTTCCCGTGATTCGGGCGACGATATCTTCGTCCACTTCCGGGCCATTCGCGGCGAAGGCCATCGCGTTCTGGTGGAAGGCCAGCGCGTGGAGTTCTCCGTGATGAATCGCGACAAAGGCCTGCAAGCCGAAGACGTGATCGCTGCATTGCCGCGTCGCTGACACCCGCGCTCGCAGCCATAAAAAACCGCGATCCAGCCTTGCTGGGTCGCGGTTTTTTATTGCACGCAGATTAATAGTGAGGCGGCGGCGCCTCTTCTTCGGACGTTTCGAACTGCCCACCCATTTCTTCCTGGCGCTTGAGCAATGCGGTCATCTGCAGTTGCAGGCGTTCAACCGCACGCTGCTGGGCGACCAGGATGTCATTGAGGGTCTCGATGGTGTCGTCCTGAAACGCCAGGCGGCTTTCCAAGTCGGTGACGCGGTCTTGCAGGTCCATGATTCAGCCCTGGGTAAAAGTGAAGCCGGCAAGCGGCAGCTCGCGCAGACGCGCCAGAATCGCCGTGACTTGTGCCTGAGTGTACGGCTGCGCCGGATGCTTGCCCCACACCGGTGCCGGCCAGGCGGCGTCATCGCGTTTACGTACGATCACATGCACATGCAACTGGCTGACGACATTGCCCAGCGCGCCGATGTTCATCTTGTCGGCGGCAAAGCCATCATTCAATAACTGCGCCAGCGCCGTCGTCTCTTGCCACAGCGTTTGTTGATCTGCGACATCCAGCTCAAACACTTCGCTGATACCGTCGATACGCGGCACCAGAATGAACCAGGGGTAGTTTGAGTCGTTGGACAACAGCAGGCGGCACAGCGGGAAGTCCCCGATGACCAGTGTGTCTTGTTGCAGGCGTTGATCTAAGGCGAACACCGCGGGCACTCCATTCGGCAGGTCAGATTCTGGGGCCCAGCATACCGTCGAATGCCTCATGCTTTCACGGCGATTGCACTGAAGTCTGCGCATTTGCGCAAAAATTCTGCCCTCTTTCGATGCAGCTCACTATTTGAGCTACGCTAACTCGGGCCTCACCGGGATGCACCAAAATGACCCACTTGTGCTTCAAAGGGATCCGTCAACTACCCACCGAGAGGGTGAACCGGTAACGTTTTTCGTAAGAACAGGCTTTTCGCAGCACCACACAGCGGTAACAGTCGGGCGTCACGCCCAAACCAAACGGCGTAAAAAGCCCGTGCTTATGCGGTTTTTACAGGCTTTTCATGTTTTTCACGAAAAAATGACATTCGGTTACCGTTTTGGGCGCGCTTGTTGCATTCTCACAGCTATCGTCGGCAACGACAGCGGTTGGGAAGCCTCTGTTTCGCGATAAAGAACAGTGGCGTTTCAATGCATCTCACGGAAGGCTTCAAACTTCGCGAGAGGTCTGAAAACAGCATTGAAGTTGTCAGTCCGGTTACAGGTGGACTGTGGATTTGCGACAGGGAGCTAGCAATTTACGACAGCCTCGTAAAGAAGCTGAAAGGAAAGATGGGTAAGTATCGTCAATAGCGTCGGCGTGATATAACTTTGCGCCGACACAAAAAAGAAAGAGCCGCCCAGATAAAAATACAGGTGGGACGGCAGTACTCTTCCTAAAACCAAAGGAGCAAATCACGATGCGCGTGATGAAGTGGAGCATGATCGCCCTGGCTGTTTCAGCAGGCACCTCGCAGTTCGCAATGGCGTCCGCCCAGGACGACTCCAAGGGCTTTGTTGAAGACAGCACTTTCAGCATCAATACTCGCGCGCTGTACTTCAGCCGCGATTTCCGCAACAACCCGTCGGGCCCTGGCACCAAGAGCCGTGCAGAAGAGACTGGGCTTGGCTTCAACGCCCTGTATGAGTCCGGTTTCACCCAAGGCACCATCGGTGTCGGTGTTGACGTAATCGGCCTGCTGGGCGTGAAACTCGACAGCGGCAAAGGTCGCGCAGGTACCGGTCTGTTCCCAACCGGTTCTGACGGTCGTTCCCAGGACGACTACTCCAAAGGCGGCGGCGCGGTTAAGTTCCGTATCTCCAATACCGTCCTGAAAGTCGGTGACCAATACACCACAGCCCCTGTGTTCGCTTCCGACGACAGCCGTCTGCTGCCGGAACTGCCACAAGGCATCTCGATCACCAGCAACGAGATCAAGGGCCTGAAACTGGAAGGCGGTCACTTCACTTCCAGCGTCGCACAAAACCAGACGTTCCATGACAGCCTGGGCTTGACCAAGACCGACTTTGTCGGCGGCGTGTACTCGTTCACCCCAGAGCTCACCGGCAGTCTGTACTACGCGAAGACTGAAGATTACTTCCGCAAGTACTACAGCAACGTGAACTGGACCCACGCGCTGAGCGATGACCAGTCCTTTGCTCTGGACTTCAACATCTATGACACCAAAAGCGACGGCGCAGGCCTGCAACGCGCCGAAAAAGATGGCACCACCAAGCTCGACAACCGCGCGTTCAGCTTGCAGGGCGCCTACACCGTCGGTGCTCACACCTTCACCCTGGCAGCCCAGAAAGTCACTGGCGACGGCGACTACGGCTACGGCGTAGACGGCGGCGGCTCGATCTTCCTGGCCAACTCCGTTGCCCGTTCCGACTTCAACGCCGAAGGCGAGAAGTCATACCAGGCTCGTTACGACATCAACATGGCGACCTTCGGCATTCCTGGCCTGAGCTTCATGACCCGTTACGTAACCGGTAGCGGCGCCAACACCGCCACCACCTCGAACGGCAAAGAGTGGGAACGCGACATCGAAGCCAAGTACGTGATCCAGAGCGGCCCGGCCAAAAACCTGAGCCTGCGTCTGCGTCAAGCGACCTACCGCTCCGGCGATGGCGTGTACTACGGTTCGCCTTCGATCGACGAACTGCGTCTGATCGCGAACTACCCGCTGAACATCTTGTAATTGTCGGTTTAATTACAACGATGACTTAAGGCTTCGGCCTTAAACAAAAAGCCGCTCCCCTGTTTGCAAGGGAGCGGCTTTTTTATTGCAGTTTCATGTCGCCCGATAATAACTAGCAAGCTAAGTAACTAATGAGATTAAACCAACACGTTTAACCTGACCTTTCGGCCAAGTTAAACATGACGCTTCCCGTTACTTCGGTGCAGCTTCCTGCATGACGCGAATAACACGCTGCGGAAATGGAATATCAATCCCCGCTGCCTTCAAACGATCACGCGCCAGTTCATTGAGCATAAACACCACATCCCAATAATCCGGGGTGTTGGTCCAGCAACGCAGGGAAACCGTGATTGAGCTATCGCCCAGGGTCGACACCACCGCCACCGCAGCCGGGTCGGTCAGCACGCGCGGGTCTTTTGCCAGTTCCAGCAACACTTCACGGGCTTTCTGCAGGTCCGCCTCGTAGTCCACACCCACGTCAAATACCACTTTGCGGGTCGGCTGACGGTTGGTGTTGGTGATGATGCCGTTGGACAGGATGCCGTTCGGTACGATCACCGTCTTGTTGTCGCCGGTGCGCAGCACGGTGTGGAAGATCTGGATGCTGTCGACAGTACCCGAGGTGCCCTGGGCTTCGATCCAGTCACCAATGCGGAACGGGCGGAACAGCAGGATCAGCACGCCACCGGCGAAATTCGCCAGGCTGCCTTGCAACGCCAGGCCGATGGCCAGGGTAGCGGCACCGATGGCTGCTACGAACGAGGTGGTGGCCACGCCGATCATCGAGGCAACGCTGACGATCAGCATGACTTTGAGCGCGATGTTCGCAAGGCTGGTGATGAAGTGCTGCAGCGCCAGGTCTGCGTTGCGCATAGCCAGCAGGCGGCCTACGCGGTGGGTCAACACATTGATCAGCCACCAGCCGATGGCCAGGGTGATCACAGCCAGCAGTACCCGGCTGCCATATTCCATGATCATCGGGATCCACGACTGTGAAGTCTTGATCAAGTGATCCATTTCAGCGTTTAAATCCATGCGGTTTCTCCTGTGTGGCGGATGTGCGGCTTTATTGACTGCCTAAAAACGCAAATGAGCCCCGTAGGGCTCAAGTGTAGGCGCGGATTCCGGGGCGTGGGACGTCAAAAATGCCCTTGGGTTCCGCAAAGTGCCATCAGTCGCGGAAGTTATTGAACTGCAGCGGCATGTCGAAGGTCTTGGCGCGCAGGGCCGCAATGGCCTCTTGCAGGTCATCGCGCTTCTTACCGGTCACACGGACCTGCTCACCCTGGATGGCGGCCTGGACTTTGAGTTTGGCATCCTTGATGTGGGCGACGATCTTCTTCGCCAGCTCCTTGTCGATGCCTTCCTTGAGCACGGCTTCCTGCTTCATCAGCTTGCCGGAAGCGTAGGCGTCTTTGATTTCAAGGCACTGGGCATCGATCTTGCGCTTGACCAGCGACAGCTTGAGGATTTCGATCATCGCTTCCAGCTGGAAATCGGCTTCAGCGGTCAGGTTGACGGTCAGTTCCTTTTCCTTGAACTCGAAGCTGCCTTTGCCCTTCAGGTCATAGCGACGGTCCAGTTCCTTGACGGCGTTCTCGACGGCGTTGGTGACTTCGTGTTTGTCCAGTTCAGATACCACGTCGAACGAAGGCATGTGATTTCTCCAATATAAGGGGCGGACTCAGTAGAGATGGAGCGCGCCCGAGCTAAAATGCCGGGGCATTATAGCGGTTCTTTCGCCCCGTTCACCGCAGGCGGCCTTTCGGAGTACAAACTGATGTCGACCCCCTGGCATATTCTCGGCGCCGGCAGCCTGGGCACGCTCTGGGCCACGCGCCTGGCTCGCGCCGGCGTACCGGTGCGGTTGATCCTGCGCGATGATACGCGCCTGGCCAGCTACAGGGCCTCCAAAGGCCTGACCCTGGTGGAGCATGGCGTGGCGCACACCTATGCGGTAGCCGGCGAAACTTCCGACAGCCCGGAGCCAATCCATCGCCTGCTGGTGGCATGCAAAGCCTACGACGCGCAAAACGCTGTCGCACAGCTGCACCATCGCCTGGTGCCGGATGCAGAGCTTATCCTGCTGCAAAACGGCCTCGGCAGCCAGGATGCGGTAGCCGCACAGCTGCCCCTGGCGCGCTGCATCTTCGCCTCCAGCACCGAAGGCGCCTTCCGCGACGGTGACTGGCGCGTGGTGTTTGCCGGCCATGGCCATACCTGGCTGGGCGACGCCGCTCACCCGACGCCACCGGTCTGGCTGGACGACCTGCACGCCGCTGGCATCCCCCATCAATGGAGCGCCGACATCCTTACGCGGCTGTGGCGCAAGCTGGCGCTCAATTGCGCGATCAATCCGCTGACGGTGCTTTACAACTGCCGCAATGGCGAACTGCAAGCACATCAATGCGAAGTCGCAACCCTGTGTGCCGAACTCTCCGAACTGTTGGCGTGCTGCGGCCAACCGGCCGCCGCAGAGGGTCTGCAACAGGACGTGGAACGGGTGATCCACGCCACCGCCGCCAATTACTCGTCCATGTACCAAGACGTCGCCAACGCCCGCCGCACCGAAATCAGCTACCTGCTGGGCTATGCTTGCCAAGCTGCAGCCCGCCACCACTTGAAGCTGCCGCATTTACAGCAGTTGCAGGTGCGCTTGATCGAGCTATTGGTTGCACGCGGATTGCCCCGCGACTGAGGCACGCGCTACCCTGCCCGCCTGTCTATCACCTGGGAAAACCCTGATGCCGCTGCGCCAGCGTCTTGAAAACTTACCGGTAGGGCAGAAACTGCTGGCCGCCCTGTTGGTGCTGCTGACCACCGTATTGCTGGTGGCCAATCTCACCTTTATCAGCGCCGCCTACTGGATCTCCCAGGAAAGCATGGCGCCCCAGGCGTTGCAGGCCATCGGCCGGCTGGTGTCCAACCCGGCCCTCGCCGCCGAAGCCCTCGAATCCCCGGCCAAAGCCAACGCATTGCTCAACGAGCTGACCAGCTATTCGCCGCTGCGCGCTGCCGCGCTCTATGACAGCGAAGGCAATCTCCTGGCCCAGATGCAACACGGTGACCGTCTGCAATTACCCGACAACTACCGGCATATCGAAGCGTGGCGCGTCTCCGAGTTTCGCAGCAACCAAGTGATTACCCTGCCCCGCCCGGGCCAGCCGTCCGGACATTTACTGCTGGTGGCCAGCAGTGAACTGCCGATGGCCTTCTATACCGGCACGCTGACGGCAAGCCTGGGCATCCTGATTTTCAGCGTGCTGCTGTGGCTGATCATCGCCCGGCAGATCAAACGCCTGATCACGCGCCCCATCCACGAGTTGGAAGAGCTGTCGCGCCAGGTGACCCGCGAAGAGAACTACGCCCTGCGCGCAGGGCGTGGCAACCGCGATGAAATCGGCAGCCTGGCCGAAGCGTTCAACACCATGCTGTCGCGCATCGAAGCCCGTGAGCAACAGCTCAAACGCGCACGGGACGACTCCCAGGCCGCATACGACCAAGCCCAAGGCCTGGCCGAAGAGACGCGCCACACCAACCGCAAGCTGGAGCTGGAAGTCCAGGTTCGCAGCAAGATCGAGAAAAAACTCACCGGTTTCCAGAACTACCTCAACAGCATCATCGACTCAATGCCCTCAGCGCTGATCGCCCTGGATGAACAGCTGTACGTGACCCAATGGAACCAGGAAGCCAGCGCGCTTTCCGGTACGCGCCTGGATGAAGCCCTGAACCAGCCGATCTACCTCGCCTTCCAACCGCTCAAGCCCTACCTGCCGCAGATCAAGGCCACGATCGAGCAACACACGGTCGAGCGCATCGAACGCGTCACGTGGGTCAAGGATGACGAGCCCAAGCATTACGCCCTGACCTTCTATCCGCTGACGGGTGGTGCCGGCCGTGGCGTGGTCATCCGCATCGATGACATCACCCAGCGTCTGTCCCTGGAAGAAATGATGGTGCAGTCGGAAAAAATGCTCTCCGTCGGCGGGCTGGCCGCGGGCATGGCCCACGAGATCAACAACCCGCTGGGGGCGATCCTGCATAACGTGCAGAACATCCGTCGACGCTTGTCCGCGGACTTGCCCAAGAACCTGGAGTACGCCGAGCAGGCGGGCATTGAGCTGGCAACGGTCAACCGCTACCTGGAGGGCCGCGAGGTTCCGCAATTGCTCGACGGCATTCAGCAGGCCGGCGCGCGGGCCGCCAAAATCGTCACCCACATGCTCAGTTTCAGCCGCCGCAGCAACCGCCAGATGGCGCCGTGCGACTTGCCGGCGCTGATCGACCAGGCTGTGGAAATCGCCGGCAATGACTTCGACCTGGCGATCGGTTTCGACTTCAAGGGCCAGGCGATCATCCGCCAGTTCGACCCGCAACTGGGCCCCGTGCCCGGCACTGCGAACGAGCTCGAACAAGTGTTGCTCAACCTGCTGAAAAACGCCGCCCAGGCCATTCATCAGCGCGAAGACGATCACGAACCGGGACGCATCATCCTGCGCACTCGCCTCAACCCGCCGTGGGCAGAGATCCAGGTGGAAGACAACGGCATTGGCATGAGCGAGAACGTGCGCAAGCGCACCTTCGAACCGTTCTTCACCACCAAGGAAATCGGTCAGGGCACCGGGCTTGGGTTGTCAGTGTCGTATTTCATCATCACCAACAACCACAAGGGCCAGATGGAGGTGCACTCCACCCCCGGCCAAGGCACCTGCTTTACCCTGCGCATCCCCCTGGCCGGCAGCCAATTGCCGCCCTCCGAACTGACCCAACTGGAGCACTGATCTATGGGCTTTCGCCTGTCGAAAATCTACACCCGCACCGGCGACGGGGGCGAAACCGGCCTCGGCGACGGCCGCCGCGTGCCCAAAGACCACCCACGCGTGGAGGCCATCGGCGAAGTCGATACGTTGAACAGCCAACTGGGACTGCTGCTGGCCGGCCTTGAAGAACAAAGCGGAAAACACCCTGGGCTCAAAGACGTGATTGAAGTGCTGACACCTTGCCAGCACCGCCTGTTTGACCTCGGCGGTGAGTTGGCAATGCCGGTGTACAAGGCGCTGAACGCCGCGGAAGTGGATCGGCTGGAAGCCGCGATTGATCGATGGAACGAAGAAGTGGGCTCACTGGAAAACTTCATCCTGCCCGGCGGTTCAGCGCTGATTGCCCAGGCCCATGTGTGCCGCAGTCTGGCACGTGGTGCCGAGAGACGGTGTCAGCACCTCAACGCGCTGGAGCCGCTGGAAGGGGTCGGCCTGGCGTATATCAATCGGCTGTCGGACTTGCTGTTTGTGGCCGCGCGCGTGATTGCTCGGCGCCAGGGGGTGGCGGAGGTGCTTTGGCAAGCGGCGGCGAAGCCACACTGAGGGTTATTCAGTGAATGGTAGGGCCTTAGCGGGGGCGAGCCCCCGGTAAAGCCCGCCAGAACACCCTCAGCCTTGCGGCCAAAACGCCCTGATACCCGCCACGCCCTGGGCTCCTGCCCCCCAGGCTTTGTCTCGTTCGGCAGGACCCACGCCGCCCAACAGAAACACCGGCTTGCTGAACCCACGGATCAACTGCTCCGCCTGTTCCCAACCCAACGGCTGGGCATCCGGGTGGGTCTGGGTAGGCTGCACCGGCGACAGGGTGACAAAATCCACGTCCATCAGCTCTGCCAACGCAAGTTCTTCGGCGTTGTGGCATGAGGCCGCCAGCCAGCGGTCCTTCGGCAATGGCCGACCTTTGCTCGCGTATTTGCGCAATTGGGCCGACGTCATGTGCCAGCCCGCTGCAGGAAAGTCCCCCAGCCACTCAAACGGCCCCTTGAGCATCAACTGCGCCTTGCCGGCGCACAGGCCCACCGCATCCACCGCCAAATCGCGGTATTTAGGGTCGTAGCCGTTGGGGGCGCGCAGTTGGATCAGCTTGATGCCACCGGCGACGGCCTTTTGAATCCCGCGCAACAGCGTCGGCGTCTCCAGCTCGCCAGGGGTGATCAGATACTCGGCAGGCAAACGTGCAGCGGCAACGATCGGCGTGTTGGCGGCCGGGAATTCGTAGTTGATCAGATCCCGAGGCGCCACCCACTCCAAGGGTTGTCCCTCAGCCCCGTGCGGCTCGCCGGTAAAGGCCGAGACTTCCCAGACATCCAGTAACACCTGTTTGTCCGGGTAGTCGTGTTGCACCTTGATCAGCGGCCGCGCCGTAGTGACCTGAATACCCAGTTCTTCCTGCAATTCGCGGGACAAGGCCGCGGCGACCGATTCATCGGCCTCCACCTTGCCGCCGGGAAACTCCCAGAGGCAGCCCTGGTGCTGGGTATCGGCGCGGCGTGCCAGCAGAATCCTGCCATCGACACCGCGGATCACTGCTGCAGCTACATGCACTCGTTTCACCGCGCTTCTCCTCCAGGCTTCAGGTCCGGTATTCCGCGTTGATCTTCACGTACTCGTGGGACAGGTCGGTGGTCCAGATGGTTTCGCTGCACTCGCCACGGCCCAGTTCGATGCGGATGGTGATTTCTTCCTGTTGCATCACGGCCGAACCCTGGGCTTCGGTGTAGCTCTCGGCGCGCGCGCCACGGCTGGCGATGCACACGTCACCCAGGAACACGTCGATCTTGCTCACGTCCAGGTCCGGCACACCGGCACGGCCCACGGCAGCGAGGATGCGGCCCCAGTTCGGGTCGGAGGCGAACAGCGCCGTCTTGATCAGTGGTGAGTGCGCCACGGTGTAGCCGACATCCAGGCATTCCTGGTGGTTACCACCGCCGTTGACTTCAACGGTCACGAACTTGGTCGCGCCTTCGCCGTCGCGCACGATGGCCTGGGCCACGTCCATGCACACTTCGAACACCGCCTGCTTGAGGGCCGCGAACAGCGCGCCGCTGGCCTCGGTGATTTCCGGCAGGTTGGCCTGGCCGGTGGCGATCAGCATGCAGCAGTCGTTGGTCGAGGTATCGCCATCGATCGTGATGCGGTTGAACGACTTGTTGGCGCCGTCCAGGATCAGGCTATGCAGCACATCGCGGGAGACTTTGGCGTCGGTGGCGATGTAGCCCAGCATGGTGGCCATGTTCGGGCGAATCATGCCCGCACCCTTGCTGATGCCGGTGACGGTGACCGTCACGCCGTCGTGCACGAACTGACGGCTCGCACCTTTGGGCAGGGTGTCGGTGGTCATGATGCCGGTGGCGGCGGCGGCCCAGTTATCCACAGACAGGTCGTCGAGCGCGGCTTGCAGAGCGCCTTCGATTTTCTCGACCGGCAGCGGCTCACCGATGACACCGGTGGAGTACGGCAGGACCTGGCTGGCGTCCACGCCGGCCAGCTGGGCCAGCTTGGCGCAGGTACGCGCAGCGGCGACCAGGCCTGGCTCACCGGTACCGGCGTTGGCATTGCCGGTGTTGGTCAGCAGGTAACGGATATTGCCCGCAACGCGCTGCTTGGCCAGGATCACCGGGGCGGCGCAAAAGGCGTTGAGGGTAAAGACGCCCGCGACGGTCGAGCCTTCGGCACAGCGCATCACCACCACATCCTTGCGCCCTGGGCGCTTGATGCCGGCCGAAGCGATACCGAGTTCAAAACCGGCGACCGGGTGCAAAGTGGGCAAAGGACCAAGACCAACAGCCATGAATGCGCTCCTTAAAAATAGGTGATGTCTGTGCCGTCGGAATCGACGGTGAAATTAATGGCAAAACGCCGCGACGGCAAAAGCCGGTCGCGGCGCGGAGTGTTGCAGCGTCAGGCGAAAATCTTATTCGATCTGGCCGTGGCAGTGCTTGAATTTCTTGCCCGAACCGCAGTAGCACAGTTCGTTGCGGCCCAGCTTCTGATCATTGCGAACCGGGGTCTGAGCCAGCGCCACATCGACCTCTTCGCCCAAGGCTTCAGGCGCTTCCAGACCCGGCGCTTCGTCGTGCTGGAACTGCATGCGCGCAGCCAGTGCCTCGGCTTCCTGACGCAGACGAGCCTCTTCCTCGATCGGGTCTTCGCGACGCACCTGAACGTGGGACAGCACACGAATCGAATCACGCTTGATCGAATCCAGCAGTTCGGAGAACAGCGTGAACGACTCGCGCTTGTACTCCTGCTTCGGGTTCTTCTGGGCGTAGCCACGCAGGTGGATGCCGTGACGCAGGTGGTCCATGGTCGACAGGTGGTCTTTCCACAGGTCGTCCAGCACGCGCAGAACGATTTGTTTCTCGAAGGTGCGCAGTGCTTCGGCACTCGCTTGCTCTTCTTTCTCGTTGTACGCGGCCAACAGCTCGACCATCAGTTTTTCGCGCAAGGTTTCTTCGTACAGGTGATCGTCTTCGTCAAGCCACTGCTGGACCGGCAAATCGACACCGAAATCGCTCTTCAATGCGGCTTCCAGACCGGCAACATCCCACTGTTCCGGCAGCGACTGCGGCGGAATGTGTGCGCTGACGGTGGCGTTGAGTACGTCCTGGCGGAAATCGGCGATGGTCTCGCCAATGTTGTCGGCAGCCAGCAACGTGTTACGCATGTGATAGATCACTTTACGCTGTTCGTTGTTGACGTCATCGAACTCGAGCAGTTGCTTACGAATGTCGAAGTTGCGGCCTTCAACCTTGCGCTGAGCCTTCTCGATGGCGTTGGTCACCATGCGGTGCTCGATCGCTTCACCGGACTGCATGCCCAGGGCCTTCATGAAGTTTTTCACCCGGTCCGAGGCGAAAATGCGCATCAGGCTGTCTTCGAGGGACAGGTAGAAGCGGCTGGAACCGGCGTCACCCTGACGACCGGCACGACCACGCAACTGGTTGTCGATACGACGCGATTCGTGACGCTCGGAGGCGATCACCTGCAGGCCGCCGGACTCCAGCACGGCCTGGTGACGCTTCTGCCAATCGGCCTTGATCTGGGCGATTTGCTCAGGGGTCGGGTTGTCCAGGGAGGCCACTTCCACTTCCCAGTTGCCGCCCAGCAGGATGTCGGTACCACGACCGGCCATGTTGGTGGCGATGGTCAATGCGCCTGGGCGACCGGCCTGGGCGATGATCTCGGCTTCTTTTTCGTGGAACTTGGCGTTGAGCACTTTATGCTCGATGCCTTCCTTGTTGAGCAGGTTGGACACGTGCTCGGACGTTTCGATGGTGGCGGTACCCACCAGGATCGGACGCCCCTGGGCCAGGCCGTCCTTGATGTCATTGATGATCGCCGCGTATTTCTCTTCGGCGGTCAGGAACACCAGGTCGTTGTAGTCTTTACGCGCCAACGGCTTGTTCGGCGGAATGACCATTACGGCCAGGTTGTAGATCTGGTGGAATTCGAACGCTTCGGTGTCGGCCGTACCGGTCATGCCGGACAGTTTGTTGTACAGACGGAAGTAGTTCTGGAAGGTGGTGGACGCCAACGTCTGGCTTTCGGCCTGGATGTTGAGCATTTCCTTGGCTTCGATAGCCTGGTGCAGGCCTTCGGACAGACGGCGACCGGGCATGGTACGACCGGTATGTTCGTCAACCAGGACCACCTGGCCATCCTGCACGATGTATTCGACGTTGCGATGAAACAGCTTGTGGGCGCGCAGCCCCGCGTACACGTGGGTCAACAGGCCCAGGTTGTGCGCCGAGTACAGGCTCTCGCCTTCAGCCAGCAGGCCGATCTGGGTGAGCATGTCTTCGACGAACTGGTGGCCGGCTTCGTTGAGTTCGACCTGACGGGTCTTCTCGTCGATGCTGAAGTGACCTTCTTTGGTCACCACGCCTTCCACTTCCTCGATGTGCTGCTCAAGACGCGGGATCAACTTGTTGATCTCGGTGTACAGGCGCGAGCTGTCTTCGGCCTGGCCGGAGATGATCAGCGGGGTACGGGCTTCGTCGATGAGGATGGAGTCGACTTCGTCGATCACGGCAAAGTTGAGTTCGCGCTGGAATTTTTCATCCATGCTGAACGCCATGTTGTCGCGCAGGTAATCGAAACCGAATTCGTTGTTGGTGCCGTAGGTAATGTCGCAAGCGTAGGCGGCACGCTTCTCTTCCGGCGGCTGGAACGGCGTTACCACACCGACGGTCAGGCCGAGGTATTCATACAGCGGGCGCATCCAGTTGGCGTCCCGGCGAGCCAGGTAGTCATTCACCGTGACAACGTGCACGCCCTTGCCGGACAGTGCATTGAGGTAAACGCCCAGGGTGGCTACCAGGGTCTTGCCCTCACCGGTGCGCATTTCGGCAATCATGCCTTCGTGCAAGGTCATGCCGCCGATCAACTGGACGTCGAAGTGGCGCATGCCCATCACGCGCTTACCGGCTTCACGGGCGACCGCGAAGGCTTCAGGCAGCAGTTTGTCGAGGGTTTCACCTTTGGCTATGCGGGCCTTGAACTCTTGGGTCTTGGCGCGCAATTGCTCGTCCGACAGGGCAACCATCTGCTCTTCGAAGGCATTGACCAGCTGCACCGTCTTGAGCATGCGTTTGACTTCGCGCTCATTCTTGCTTCCAAAAAGTTTCTTTAACAAAGGCGCAAACATATCGGCAGGTTCTTCCACACATAGGGATGGAGGGCGCACCGTGAGTGGCCCGAGCAGCCCTCACGGCCGCATGCGAACGCGCATTCTACCCGGAATCGTGGGTGAGGAAAGTGGCGTTGTTCCCCGAGGCTGACATGGGGCAGTGAGAGGGCTTGTTTAAAATAAGGGCTTTTGTGCGAACTTCAACCCATGACGTGCAGAAGTTACCTATTGATTTCACGGGCAAAGCACGGCGGTGCATTGCCACGGGCTGCGCAGAAGCTTTCTGTTAAGATGGCCGCTCTGTTACTTAAGGTGTCCAATCATGGCATTTCGCCCTCTTACAGCCCGCGCGCCAAGCGTGTTGCTTCGCGAAGCCAAGCCGTTGAAAGCCATCTTTAGCCATGCGCAACGCTTGGGCCATTTGCAACGTCTGCTCGAAAGCCAGCTGCAACCGGCCGCACGTGAACATTGCCATGTGGCGTCCTGGCGTGAAGGCAACCTGCTGCTGATTGTCACAGATGGCCACTGGGCCACACGTTTGCGCTATCAGCAAAAGCGCCTGCAACGCCAGTTGATGGCGTTCGAAGAGTTCGCGAGCCTGACGCGCATCCAGTTCAAGGTGCAGCCACCCACCGTCCAGCAAGGCGCGGTGGGGCATACCATGGACCTGTCGGAGACTGCGGCCGAGACCATCCAGGCCACGGCAGACGGCATCAGCGATCCGGGCCTGCGCGCCGCGCTTGAGCGGCTGGCCGCCCACGCCAAGCCCAAGCCCTGAACCATCACTTGCGTTTGCTGCCCCCGAGCAAAGATCCCAACAAGCCACGCACCAATTGCCGCCCCATCTGGTTGGCCGCCTGCTGCATGGCTGACTTGAGCGCCTTGCCGGCTGCAGTTCCCAGGAATGCACCGGCCTTGTCAGTGAAGCTCGGTTCCTCGGTGGCCTGCCTGGCCTCTTCGCTCGGGCCCAATTCCTTACGCGCCATCAGCACTTCATAGGCCGACTCGCGATCGATCGGCTTGTCATAGCGGCCTTGCAACGCAGAACCGGCGACCAGCCCGGCGCGCTCGGCCTCACTGAGCGGCCCGATACGCGATTGCGGCGGCGCCACCAGCACGCGCTGGACGATTTCCGGCGTGCCCTTGTCTTGCAAGGTGCCGACCAGGGCCTCGCCCGTGCCCAACTCGGTCAGCACCGACAGTGCATCAAAAGCCGGGTTTGGCCGAAACCCGTCCGCCACCGCCCGCAGGGATTTCTGTTCTTTAGTCGTAAATGCCCGCAAGCCATGCTGGATACGCAAACCGAGCTGCGCCAGCACGCTGTCCGGCAGGTCCCCCGGTGATTGGGTCACGAAATACACGCCAACGCCTTTGGAACGAATCAACCGCACCACTTGCTCCAGGCGATCCTGCAGGGCCTTGGGTGTATCGGCGAACAACAAGTGCGCCTCATCGAAAAACAACGCCAGCAAGGGTTTGTCGGCATCGCCGCGCTCCGGCAACTGCTCGAACAGTTCCGCCAACAGCCACAGCAGGAACGTCGCGTAGACCTTCGGCGCCTCGTGCACCAGGCGGCTGGCGTCCAGCAAGTGAATACGCCCACGCCCGTCGCCAGTGGGCTGCAAGATATCTTCAAGTTGCAGGGCCGGTTCACCAAACAAAGCCTCGGCGCCCTGTTGCTCCAACACGGCCAGACGCCGCAACAGCGCCTGGCTGGAGCCGGTGGTCATCAATGCGGCGTCTTCGCCGAGCAGTTCCGGGTGATAGCGCAGGTGATTGAGCAGTGCCTTGAGGTCCTTCAGGTCCAACAACAATAAGCCTTCGCGATCAGCCACCTTAAAGGCTGCGTAAAGCGCCGACTGCTGACTGTCGGTCAGCTCAAGCAAGCTGCCGAGCAATAACGGGCCCATTTCGCTGATGGTGGTGCGCAACGGATGACCGGACTGCCCGTGGATATCCCACAGCGTCACCGGATAGGCCTTTGCCGTGTAGTTCAAAAAAGGCATGCCGGCGATACGCTCGGCCACCTTGCCCTGCGGGTTGGCGGCCGCCCCCAGGCCACAGAGATCGCCTTTGATGTCAGCGGCAAATACCGCCACACCCGCGTCACTGAAGGCTTCGGCCAGGCGTTGCAACGTAACCGTCTTGCCCGTCCCCGTGGCACCGGCTATCAACCCGTGACGATTGGCCAGGCGCATGGCCTGGGCGATGGGCTGGCCATCTAGGCCGGCCCCTATAAGGAGTTGCGTGGAATCAGGCATTTCGTCACCCATGGTTAATCTTTCGTGTCGCCAGGTCGATAAAACAGATGTGAGACCCACAAAATCTAAAAAACGCTCAGATAGTTCCTACAGGGACCAACGGAAATATCAAACTTTCTTTGACGCTCCCCTTGCGCGCGTCCCACAAGGATCCGCGCTGGATATTTAAGACCTTAGCGGACCCTTCAAGCTATGAATAAAAATCTGCGTTTCAGCCATAAAATCCTGCTTGCGGCCTCCCTTATCGTCATCGCGGCTTTCGCGTTGTTTACCCTCTACAACGACTACCTGCAACGCAACGCCATTCGCGACGACCTCAACAGCTATCTGCATGAGATGGGTGACGTCACCGCCAGCAACATCCAGACCTGGCTCACCGGGCGCATCATCCTGGTGGAAAACGCCGCACAAAACATCGCCATAAACCCTGAACCCGCTGCCGTTGCCGCCCTGCTGGAACAGAAAGCGCTCACCTCTTCGTTCATGGCGACCTACGTGGGCGACAGCAAAGGCGCGTTTACCATCCGCCCCGACACCAAGATGCCGGACGGCTTCGACCCGCGCGTGCGCCCTTGGTACAAAGGCGCACAGAGCAGCAACGGCTCGACCCTGACTGAACCGTACATCGACGCCGCCACCGGGCAATTGATCATCTCCATCGCCACCCCCAGCGCCAAGGGCAGCCAGAGCATCGGCGTAGTCGGCGGCGACCTGAGCCTGCAGACCCTGGTGGATAACATCGGCGCGCTGAACTTCGGCGGCATGGGGTATGCGTTCCTGGTCAGCGCCGACGGCAAAGTGCTGGTGCACCCGGACAAAAACCTGGTGATGAAAACCCTGGCCGACGTGTACCCGAAAAACACACCGAAGATCAGCGGCGACTTCAGCGAAGTCCAAGCCAATGGCAAGGACAACATCGTCACCTTTATGCCGATCAAGGGCCTGCCGTCGGTGAACTGGTACCTGGGCGTATCGGTGGACAAGACCGAAGCCTATGCGATGCTCAGTAAATTCCGCACCTCGGCGGTGATCGCCACGATCATTGCCGTGGTCATCATCATCGCCCTGCTCGGCATGCTGATTCGCGTCCTGTTGCAACCGCTGCATGTGATGACCCGTGCGATGCAAGACATCGCCGATGGCGAAGGCGACCTGACGCGCCGCCTGACCATCCAGAATCACGATGAGTTCGGCACTTTGGGCAATGCATTCAACCGGTTCGTGGAACGGATTCACACGTCCATTCGCGAAGTGTCCTCGGCCACCGAACAGGTAAATGAAGTGGCAATGCGGGTGGTCAGCGCCTCCAACTCGTCGATGGTCAACTCCGACGAGCAGGCCAACCGCACCAACAGTGTGGCTGCCGCCATCAACGAACTGGGTGCCGCCGCTCAAGAAATCGCGCGCAACGCTGCACAGGCTTCAAGTCAGGCCAGTGATGCCCGGCAACTGGCCGAAGACGGACAGCAGGTGGTGGAGCGCAATATCAAGGCCATGACCCAGTTGTCCGAGATGATCAGCGCCTCCAGCAGCAACATTGAAGCGCTTAATAGCAAGACCGTGAATATCGGCCAGATTCTTGAAGTCATCACCAGTATTTCCCAGCAAACCAACCTGCTGGCGCTCAACGCGGCGATCGAGGCGGCCCGTGCCGGGGAAGCAGGACGCGGGTTTGCGGTAGTGGCCGATGAAGTGCGCAACCTGGCCCATCGCACCCAGGAATCGGCGCAGCAAGTCCAAACCATGATCGAAGAGCTGCAAGTCGGCGCGCGCGAGTCGGTCAGCACCATGAGTGAAAGCCAGCGTCACAGCCATGACAGCGTGGGTATCGCCAACCTGGCCGGTGAACGCCTGAACAGCGTCACTCAGCGTATTGGCGAGATCGATGGCATGAACCAGTCGGTCGCCACGGCCACCGAGGAGCAGACCTCAGTGGTGGAGTCGATCAACGTCGACATCACCGAGATCAACACCCTCAACCAGGAAGGTGTGGAAAACCTGCAATCGACCCTGCGCGCGTGTACCGATCTGGAACAACAGGCGGCTCGCCTGAAACAACTGGTGGGCAGCTTCCGCATCTGATGGCGCCGCCGCTTTAGTCGGCGGCGGTCTCGGGTTTGGCCTGCTCCTGTGCCCACAACTCGGCGGCACCTGGAAACTCGGTGCCGTCCTCACTGTCCAGCTCATCAGGGTCAAACCGGCTCAAACAGCCTTCTCCCAGGGTCGCGGGCGCCTTGGACGTGGCTTTATCAAGTGGATCGGTCATGGCGTTGTCCTGATGGGCAGATAAAAAAAGGGCCTGAAGCGATTAAACGCCCAGGCCCTTCTTTGTTCAATCAACCGCCGTCGATCAGAACACCACGGTCTTGTTGCCGTGCACCAGCACGCGGTCTTCCAAGTGATATCGCAGGCCACGGGCCAGCACCATCTTCTCCACATCGCGACCGAAACGCACCATGTCTTCGATGCTGTCACTGTGGCTCACGCGCACCACGTCCTGCTCGATGATTGGACCGGCGTCCAGCTCCTCGGTGACGTAATGGCACGTAGCACCGATCAGCTTCACGCCACGCAGGGAGGCCTGGTGGTATGGCTTTGCACCGACAAACGAGGGCAGAAAGCTGTGGTGAATGTTGATCACCTTGCCGGCGTACTCGCGGCACAGCTGCGGCGGCAGGATTTGCATGTAGCGCGCCAGCACCACCACATCAGCTTCATGCTGCTTGACCAGACGAGAAACCTCGGTGAACGCCGGCTCCTTGTCCTGTGGGTTGACCGGTACGTGGTAGTAAGGGATGCCGTGCCATTCGACCATGCTGCGCAGGTCGTCATGGTTGGAAATCACGCAGGCGATTTCGCAATCCAGCTCATCACTGTGCCAGCGGTGCAGCAGATCGGCCAGGCAGTGGGATTCGCGGCTGGCCATCAACACCACGCGCTTTTTCTGCTCGGTGTCGGTGATACGCCAGGTCATCGAAAACTCTTCAGCGATTGGCGCGAACGCCTCGCGAAACGCCTCAAGACCAAAGGGCAGCGTGTCGGCACGAATCTCGTGACGCATAAAGAACCAACCGCTGAGATTGTCCGAGTGATGGCTCGCCTCGGTGATCCAGCCGTTGTGGGAGGCCAGAAAGTTACTGACTTTGGCAACGATGCCGACCCGGTCCGGGCAAGCAATCACCAGCCGAAAAGTGCGCATTAGGGGGAAACTCCAGAACTTCGCAAAGGCCGCCATTCTAGCGATTACGCAGAAAAACTGCAGTATTCGTTAACGCTTATTCTGATCGCCGGGGCGCGCTATCCCCCTTGTCAGCCTATGGTTTACCGTTCGTATTTGAATTTACGGCCTCACCGCAGGGCGCTCCTGAATATCAGGTGAATTATCTTAAGCGCAACGCCCTTGTAATTAACTCGATTGCTTAGGCGTGATAACAACATTCAACGTAATTCACATAAATGCGACCTTAAATGTTTACTTGCGCAAACTGCCTGACTATTATTGGGCCACTGTCCTGTCAATCAGCGCTCTACATAAGGTAGTCCACATGTCTCTGATCAACGAATACCGTGCCACCGAAGAAGCTATCAAAGAACTGCAAGCCCGTTTGAAGAACCTGTCCCAAGACGACAAACTGAAAACCGAGCTGGAATTCGAAGGCAAACTGCGCACCCTGATGGGTGAATACTCCAAATCCCTGCGTGACATCATCGCGCTGCTGGATCCAGAGTCTAAAGTTAAAGCACCTCGTGGTGCCGTGAAAACTACCGGCACCAAGCGTGCTCGCAAAGTCAAGCAATACAAAAACCCGCACAACGGCGAAGTGATTGAAACCAAAGGTGGCAACCACAAAACCCTGAAAGAGTGGAAAGCCAAGTGGGGCGGTGACGTGGTTGAAGGCTGGGCTACCCTGCTGGGCTAAGCTTCGCCAGGCCTGCGCCTGATACGCAACACATTAAAACGCCAGCTTGCTGGCGTTTTTTATTGCCCGTTTATGCTGTTTACAATTCTGATTATGAATTCACACGGGCGGCTAAAGAATTGGCATATTCCTGCCACTGGGCCAGCACACGCCGCTGAAACGGCGTCGCACTAACTGCCAACTTCTGCGCAGCCTGGTTAAATGCGTCGAGGGTATTGGGTGCGCCGAATTCAGGATTTGACAAGCGTTGCTGACAGAAAAGTTTCCAGCGTTGTTGCTCCTCATTATTCAACGTCTCGGGGAAGTTACGTGCCCGGTAGCGAAACAATAATTCGGGTAACCGCGAGTCATCAAACGGCCACTGCTGGCGTGCTAATTGTGAGGGTTCAGCCATGCGGACTTGTTCACATAAGCGCCGATCGCGATCCCCGATAAAACCGTCGTAAAGCTGCTGTTCCGGGTCTGCACTCGGCGCAAAATCTTCCGAGGCATAAATGAGCGTCAACTTATCGCGCCACCGTTCTTGTGCGTCAGTTAGCCGCAGCGCCCGCGCCTGATAAAGGTCCATGTCCAATGCCAGGCGCTGGCGATCTTCGGCACGCAGCACATTCAAGGGGGCAACCACCGGGCACCGGTTGATGTGCACCAATTTGAGCGGCACCGGCAGCTCGCCTTCGGCCAGTTCGTCACGACGGGTGTACAGGCGGTCGCGAAGGGTTTGCGCGTCCGCATCCAGCAGCGCCTGCGGGTCGAGACCAAGGTCGCAGACTATCAACGCATTACGGTTGCGCGGGTGCCAGGCCAGGGGCAGCACAACCCCCAGGTAATGACGTTCAGCGGAAAACCGTCCGGAAATATGCACCATCGGTTGCAGCAGGCGTACCTGATCCATCACTCGCTGTTTGCTGCGCAATTGAAACAGCCAGTCGTACAACTTCGGCTGTTTCTCCCGAACCAGGCGCGCCAACGCAATCGTGGCGCGCACATCGGACAGCGCATCGTGAGCCTGGCCGTGATCGATAGCGTTAGCGGCGGTCAGACGCTCCAGCTTGAGCGTCACGCGGCCGTCCTGCTGGGGCCACTCGATACCTTCGGGGCGCAGGGCGTAGGCGGTACGCACGACGTCGATCAAGTCCCAACGACTGTTACCGCCCTGCCACTCGCGCGCATAGGGATCAAAAAAGTTGCGATAGAGGCTGTAGCGCGTCATTTCATCGTCAAAGCGCAAGGTGTTATAGCCGGCACCACAGGTACCCGGAGCGGCCAGTTCCGCATGCACACGGGTCATGAAATCAGCTTCTGCCAAGCCTTTTTCCGCCAATATGCCAGGGGTAATGCCAGTGATCGCACAGGCGGCGGGATGGGGCAGGATGTCATCGCTGGGCTGGCAATAAAGATTGACCGGCGGGCCGACCTCGTTGAGTTCGAGATCGGTACGAATTCCGGCTACCTGAAGCGGTCGATCGCTGCGCGGGTTGATGCCGGTGGTTTCATAGTCGTACCAGAAAATAGAGGTCACGAGCGGGTCCTGTATTAAAGATCGGCAAAGTCTAGGCGCTGAACAGCGCCAGGGGCCAGCGCCAATTTAACTGTATAAATATCCAGTAAAACCTTGAATAGTTGCTTCCATCGCCGACACTGCTAGCATCCGTGTCTCCCAAACGCTCTGCGCTGCCAAGGATCGCAATGCCCTCAGCCCCGTTGGACACTCGTTACCAGATCGAAACCCCGGAAGGTATCGACCTGCCACTGCGCCCCGCTGGCCTGGTGCCCCGCTCGCTGGCCTTTGCCTTCGACCTCGGCGCACGCGGTGTGATCATGGGCGTGCTTATGGTGCCCCTGGCGCTGCTCGGCAATATTGGTATCGGTCTGGGCTCACTGCTGCTGTTCCTGGTGAGCTGGTGGTACATGGTGCTGTTCGAAGTGCTCAATCAGGGCTGCTCACCGGGTAAACAGGTCATGGGCCTGCGGGTGGTGCAGGACGACGGCACGCCCATCGGCTGGTCCGCGTCGCTCATCCGCAACCTGCTGCGGTTCGTCGACATGTTGCCTTTCGGTTACTTTCTGGGCGCTATCAGTTGCCTGCACCATCCTCATTTCAAACGCCTGGGTGACTTGGCGGCGGGCACGCTGGTGGTCTACCGTGAGCAGCCCGTCACGCGCCCCAAGCTGCCGCAAGCCGCACCGCTGCGATTACCCTTTGCCCTGGACCTGAGCGAGCAGCGGGCGATCCTTGGCTTCGCCGAGCGTCAGGGTGAGTTGTCGGGCGAACGCGTACACGAACTGGCCGCGATACTCGCCACGCCCTTGCAGGTATCCCCTGCCCGCGCTGCAGAGCAGCTCAATGGCGTGGCCCGCGGCCTGCTGGGGCCGACATGAAGCAGAGCCTGTTCGAAAACCGTTACCAACCCCAGTGGCAAGCCTTTGCCGAACAACTGGCGCAGCTGGAAAAAGGTAAGGCCAAGGCCGCCGATGTAGCCGACTTTCCTCATCAATACCGGCGCCTGTGCCAGCACTTGGCCCTGGCCCAGGAGCGCGGCTACAGCAGTTATTTGGTGGACCCCTTGCAACAACTGGCGTTACGCGGCCATCAACAACTGTATCGCCATCGCAGCCAATTGACGGCGAAGGTGCTGAGTTTCGTAATGGCTGATTTCCCGCGGCTGGTACGCGAACAGTGGCGCTTCGTATTGATCGCCAGCGTGTTGTTCTTTGGCAGCCTGCTGGGCATTGCCCTGTTGGTGTACCTGTTTCCCGATCTGATCTACAGCATTGTCAGCCCCCAGCAAGTGACTGAGATGCAAGGCATGTATGACCCTGAGGCCAGTCGGTTGGGCCGAGCGGCCGAGCGGGCATCCAGCGAAGACTGGATGATGTTTGGCTACTACGTGATGCATAACATCGGTATCGCCTTCCAGACATTCGCCGCCGGTCTGCTGTTCGGTCTGGGCAGTGTGTTTTTCCTGATATTCAACGGGCTGATCATCGGCGCGATCTCGGGTCACCTGACAGAGATTGGCTATGGGCAGACGTTCTGGTCCTTCGTCATCGGCCATGGGGCGTTTGAGTTGACGGCCATCGCCCTCGCCGGGGCAGCGGGTTTGCAACTGGGCTGGGCATTGATCGCGCCAGGGCAGTTGACCCGAGGTGAGTCCTTGCAACTGGCCGCCCGCAAAAGTGTGCAATTGCTTTGCGGGGTCATGGTGTTCCTGCTGATCGCCGCGTTTATCGAAGCCTACTGGTCGTCCACCACCCAGGTCGCCCCTTGGATCAAATACCTGGTGGGGGCGGCTCTGTGGCTGCTGGTTGCCGTTTACCTGATCTTTGCCGGACGGACTCGCCATGCGCCTGAGTGATGCCAGCGTGGTGATTCGCCCGCGTACGGCCTGGGAGGCCATGGACCTTGGGGTATTAATGGCCAGAGAGCATCGCCTGCTGCTGATGAGCAGTTGGGCGATGGTCACCCTGCCTGTATTCGCCGTTCTCACCGCGGTGTTGTGGCAATACCCCTCCATGGCCATGTTCCTGTTCTGGTGGTTCAAGCCAGCCTTCGACCGTTTGCCTCTCTATATTCTGTCCAAGGCCCTGTTCGGCGAAACGCCCACCGTCAAGCAAGCCGTACGCCAATGGCCACGGTTGCTCAAAGGGCAACTGCTGGCCAGCCTGACCTGGCGTCGACTGAGCTTCAGTCGCAGCTTTGTAATGCCCGTCAGCCAACTCGAAGGCCTGGACGGCCAGGCGCGTCAAAAACGACTGGGCGTATTGCTACAACGTAACGCCGGTGCCGCACGTTGGCTGACCACCGTAGGCGTGCATCTGGAAATAGGGCTGTGGTTCGGCTGCATGGCACTGTTCTACCTCTTCATTCCACAGCAACTCGAACTGGACTGGGATTGGCAACGCCTGGCACTGGCACCCAACTCCGAAGGTCTGTGGCTGGAGCATCTGGGCAATGCTTTCTACGCATTGATCCTGGTGTTTTGGGAACCCATTTATGTCGCCTGCGGCTTCAGCCTCTACCTCAATCGCCGCACGGTACTGGAGGCGTGGGACCTTGAACTGGTGTTCCGTCGCTTGCGCCAGCGCCTGAGCAATGCAGCCTCGCTGATAGTGCTGGTCATCGGTTTGACATTGCTGCCTTTCAATCCACCGGCGATGGCGCAGGAAGCCAAGCCGCTGAGCCCCCAAGACGCTAGCCAGTCCATCAAGTCGTTGCTGGACAGCCCCCCGTTCAAAAACCCGGAAACCGTCACCCGTTATCGCTTCGGCGAAGAAAAGCCCGCCACCAAGAGCAAAGCGCGCGCCGACGGTAAACTCCCCGCGTGGTTGCAGGCGCTACTCGACCACCTCAACGGCAATAACTTCAAGCATCTGGGCCAAGGTCTCGAAGTACTGCTATGGGGCCTGTTGGCGGGTGGGCTGGTCCTGCTGATTTGGCGTTACCGTGACTGGCTGTCCACATTTGTCAGCCGACGCCCCTCACCCGGTCCCAGAGCGACCAAACCAGTACCGTCGCAATTGTTCGGTCTGGAACTGGGCACCGAGACCTTGCCCGACGATCTCGCCAGCGCCGCCGAGCAACTGTGGGCCACCCAACCAAGGGAAGCCCTCGGTCTGCTGTATCGCGGTTTGCTGAGCCGATTGCTGCACGATTTCAACCTGCCACTTAAAAGCGCCGATACCGAAGGCCAGGTGCTGGCACGTGTTCACCAATTGCAGCAACCGCAACTGCTGGCCTTCAGTGATGAATTGACACGGCACTGGCAGAACCTTGCCTACGGTCATCAACTCCCTTCAGCCCCGACCCAGCAAAAATTATGCAGCGAGTGGCGTGCCCTGTTCAGTGCCGGAGGCACGCCATGAACCGAATATTGCTGTGGCTGGGGCTCGTGCTGGCGTGCCTGATCGGAGCGGGAGGCCTTTTCATCTGGAGCAAAGCGACCCCCTACGAGGAAGTGGTGGATCGCGGTCCTGCTCCAGAAGCGCAAGCTAACCCTTACCTGGCCGCCGAGCACTTCCTGCGTGAGCAAGGCCTGACCGTGGCACATGCCGAAGGCCTTGATCGCCTGGCCACCCTGCCGGCCAAGGGCAATAGCCTGTTGTTGCTGGGCGAGCGAAGTGCCATGTCGCCACGCCAGGTCGAGCAACTGCTGGACTGGGCCAGGTCCGGAGGTCATCTGCTGCTGGTCGCCGAGGCTCTTTGGGATGAAGAAACCGGCAAGAGCGGTGACCTGTTGCTCGATCGCCTGAATATCCGACAAACCCTGAGTGACGAGCCGGAAGATCCTGCCCCGGCGCGCAAAAAGAAGGCGCCAGACCTGACCAAACTCTATGTCGACAATGAAACCGCGCCGGCCTACTTCAACTTCGACACCGACTTCAACCTCATCGACCCCAAGCACCTGGCGCAGTTCTCAGCCAACAGCGCCAGGTCCAGTCACCTGATGCAACTCAACCTTGGGCAAGGCCGCGTTACGGTGATCACCGACAGCGACCTGTGGAAGACGCCGAGCATCGCTGAGCACGACAACGCCTGGCTGCTCTGGTACCTGACCCAGGGCACGGCGGCGACACTGGTGTTCAACAGCGACCCAGACAACCTGCTCACCCTGTTGTTGCGTTATTTCCCCCAGGCAGTGGTGGCCCTCATTACGCTGATCGCCGTGGCGCTGTGGCAGGCGGGTATGCGCCAAGGCCCGGTCCGAGCGCCGGCGCCCAAGGCTCGTCGCCAGTTGCAGGAACACTTGAAGGCCAGCGCCGATTTCCTGCTGCGCCGCAGCGGCCAGGGCACTCTGTTGCAGGCGTTGCAGCGCGATATCCAGCGCGCCGCCCGGCGCCGCCACCCTGGCTTTGAGCACCTCGACAACGCAGAACAACGGCGAGTACTTGAACACCTGACGCGCCAACCCTCTCATGTCATCAGTCAAGCCCTCGACCCCCTCCCGGAAAAACGGCTGTCCAGCGCCGATTTCAGCCGGCAGGTGGCGTGCCTGCAAACCCTCAGGAATGCCCTATGAGCGAACCAACCAGCGCCACCCGTCTGACCACCGAAACCCTGCAGCACGCCACCGAGCAAGCCCAGGCTCTGCGCACTGAACTGCGCAAGGCGGTGATTGGCCAGGACCCGGTGATCGACGATGTACTCACCGCACTGATCGCCGGTGGACATGTATTGCTCGAAGGTGTGCCGGGGCTGGGCAAGACCCTGTTGGTACGCGCCCTGGCACGTTGCTTCGACGGCGACTTTGCGCGCATCCAGTTCACCCCGGACCTGATGCCCAGCGATGTTACCGGCCATGCCGTGTACGACCTGCACACCGAACAATTCAAACTGCGCAAAGGGCCGGTGTTCACCCACCTGTTGCTGGCTGATGAAATCAACCGAGCCCCGGCCAAAACCCAGGCGGCACTGCTCGAAGCCATGCAGGAACGGCAGGTAACCCTCGAAGGCGAGGCGCTGCCCATCGGCCAGCCCTTCATGGTCCTGGCCACGCAAAACCCTATCGAGCAGGAAGGTACCTACCCCCTGCCGGAAGCCGAGCTGGACCGCTTCATGCTCAAGGTGCGCATGGACTATCCGGATGCTCAGCAGGAGCTGGAGATGGTCCGCGAAGTGACGCGCTCGTCACGGGCCGACATGCTGGATGTGCAGCCATTGCGCACCGTGCTGCAGGCCGAAGACGTGCTGCAACTGCAGCAGATCGCCAGTGACTTGCCCCTGGACGAACAAGTCCTCGACTATGCCGTACGCCTTGCTCGAGCCACCCGCAGTTGGCCGGGATTGGCTATCGGTGCAGGCCCTCGGGCGTCCATCGCCCTGGTCAGCGGTGCCCGCGCCCGGGCATTGTTGCGCGGCGGCGACTTTGTCACACCGGATGACATCAAGGGCTGTGCCCTGGCAGTCCTGCGCCATCGGGTACGTATCGCGCCGGAACTGGACATCGATGGGCTGGAGGTCGACCAGGTGCTCAAGCAGTTACTGGACCAGATCCCGGCCCCTCGCCAATGAGCCGCCCATGAAGCCAACCCGTCTGCTGTTGATCTGGCTCGGCGTACTGCTGGGGTTGAGCCTCTTGCTGGGCACCGCGCAGGCCTTGCAGTTCAAGGTGCCCGTCACCTTGCACTCAGTGGTGTGGGGATTGCTTCTGGCACTGTTGCTGCTGGCCCTGCTCGACGCCCTGCGATTGCGCCGCCGGCCATCGCCGCGCGTGCAGCGACAGATGCCCGGCAGTCTCGCGCTGGGGCGCTGGGGCGAGGTACGCCTGACCCTGGATTGCCAGGACTACCCACAGCCGCTGACAGTGCACGTATTCGATCACGTCCCCGATGGACTGAGCCTGGAAAACCTGCCCCAATCCATCGAACTGCGCCCTGGCGAACGCAGTGAACTGGGCTATCGCCTACGCCCCCTGCGGCGCGGGCACTTCACCTTCAGCCGTTGCGAAATCCACCTGCCCAGCCCCTTTGGCCTGTGGTCGGCGCGGCGCTTTATCGAAGCCAAGGATGACACCCGCGTCTACCCGGACTTCGCACGTTTGTACGGCGCGCAATTGCTGGGGGTGGATAATTGGCTGAGCCAGTTGGGAGTACGCCAGCGCCAACGGCGGGGGCTGGGGCTCGAGTTTCATCAGTTGCGCGAGTTTCGTGACGGTGACAGCCTGCGGCAAATCGATTGGAAAGCCACCGCTCGGCAACGCACACCCATTGCCCGGGAATACCAGGACGAACGTGACCAGCAGATCGTGTTCATGCTCGATTGCGGTCGACGCATGCGCAGTCAGGATGGCGAGCTGTCCCATTTTGACCACGCCCTCAACGCCTGCCTGCTACTGAGCTACGTCGCCTTGCGCCAGGGGGATGCCGTAGGGCTGAGCACCTTTGCCGGCGATCAGCCACGGTACCTGGCCCCCGTCAAAGGCAGCAGCCAATTGAACCTGCTGCTCAACGCCGTGTATGACCTGGACACCACTCGACGAACCGCCGACTACGAGGCAGCGGCCAGTCAACTGCTTGCCCGGCAAAAGCGCCGGGCACTGGTGATCATGGTGACCAACCTGCGCGATGAAGACGATGAAGCGCTGATGAGCGCCGTGAAGCGCATCAGTCGCCAACACCGGGTACTGGTGGCCAGCCTGCGCGAAGAAGTGCTCGACCAACTGCGCCATACGCCCGTACAAACCCTGCCTGAAGCGTTGGCCTACAGTGGCACCGTCGACTACCTCAATACCCGCGATGAACTGCATGACCGATTGAACGCTCATGGGCTGACGGTACTGGATACGTTGCCATCCGACATGGGGGCTGCCCTGGTGACACGTTACCTGGGCTGGAAGAAAGCCGGCGTGCTCTGAAAAATCAGCGCCTGACCACGGCAGGGGCAGCACTGCCCGAGCCGGATCGACAACACGCTGTATTCAGGCAGAAGCCTGCAGAGGATCAAAACTGAAGTAATGCAATAAAAGGCTGATCAACTGCCCATATTCCTCAGGCGCCCGGAGCACGCTGAACCCGGAATCATAATGCTGCGGGTTGATGTCTTCGTGGCTCCACAAACAGGTTGCCGTGAGATCAATTGCATGGAAGGAGCCGTCAGCCTCGGGAATCTTCAAGCGTAGCTCGAAGTCCGCATTGACCATCATGGGCAACTGGCTGATGAGCATGAGCCCATCTTCAGAGACATTACCCAGAAACCCGATGGGCTTGTCGGTGAGGCGGTTAAACACTTGCAGGAAATACGGTAGCTGATGCCGCTCGATCCGTCGGTCGGTAAACATGATGAGATCGCCATCCAGTGGCCATGACTAGGCCGTGCCAGTGATTCGGAACGAGCGCACACGCTCGCTCTCCCTGGATCTCGGTGTGACAACGATCAACTTCTTGTCACCAGACAGCTGCCGAGTCCGGGCCCCTCATTCGTTCGGACAGAAACTTGTACAAACGAACATTCAAAGGATAGCCCAAGACTGGCAGTGGGCCAGTTATCAAATGACGAATATCATTACAATGAGGCCGGGCGCGGTTGAGCAACACTCGCGCCGGGGTAATGCCCCAACTGTTGCAGGGTGTCCAGCCGCGCGCGGGCTCGGTAGGCGTACTCACTCGACGGATACTGATTGATGATGAACTGGTAGGTCTGCACCGCATCGACGAACAGTTTCTGCCGTTCCAGGCATTGCCCACGCAACATCGACACCTCTGGCTGCACATAACGGCGGGTACGGCTTTCGCGGTCGACCTGGGACAACTCCAGGGTTACGCGCTCGCAGTCACCGACCTTGTACGCACGGTAGGCGTTGTTCAAATGGTGGTCCATCGACCAGCGGGTGCAGCCGACAACACTGACGGCCAGTACAGCAATGAGCAAAATTCGCATGAGGGTTCTCCAGTCTTGTGCAGTGTATCGACCCCTCGTCAAAAATCTTCAAGACAGTTCGTCTATTCAACCGCAGCCAAAACAAGTCAATCGTCGATAAGTAGTGCAAACGAACAATGACTACAACGAAAGAGCATAGTAGCCTTCCCCAGCGCTTGAACTCAGGAGTCTGTGCATGTCCGTCCGTCGTACCAAAATCGTCGCCACCCTTGGCCCGGCCAGTAACTCGCCGGAAGTCCTCGAACAGCTGATTCTGGCTGGTTTGGACGTTGCCCGTCTGAACTTCTCCCACGGCACCCCGGACGAGCACAAGGCTCGCGCCAAGCTGGTGCGTGACCTGGCCGCCAAACATGGTCGCTTCGTCGCACTGCTGGGTGACCTGCAAGGCCCGAAAATCCGTATCGCAAAATTCGCCAACAAGCGTATTGAGCTGAAGATCGGTGACAAATTCACCTTCTCCACCAGCCATCCGCTGACCGAAGGCACCCAGGATGTCGTGGGTATCGACTACCCCGATCTGGTCAAGGACTGCGGCGTTGGTGACGAACTGCTGTTGGACGACGGCCGCGTAGTCATGCGCGTCGACACCGCCACCCCGACTGAACTGAACTGCACCGTGATCATCGGCGGTCCGCTGTCCGATCACAAAGGCATCAACCGTCGCGGCGGTGGCCTGACTGCGCCGGCCCTCACTGAAAAAGACAAGGCCGACATCAAGCTCGCCGCCGAAATGGAAGTGGACTACCTCGCCGTGTCCTTCCCGCGTGACGCCGCCGACATGGAATACGCCCGTAAACTGCGCGACGAAGCCGGCGGCACTGCCTGGCTGGTGGCGAAGATCGAACGCGCCGAAGCCGTGGCCGATGACGAAACCCTCGACGGCCTGATCAAGGCCTCCGACGCCGTGATGGTTGCCCGTGGTGACCTGGGCGTGGAAATCGGCGACGCCGAGCTGATCGGTATCCAGAAGAAGATCATCCTGCACGCACGCCGCCACAACAAAGCGGTGATCGTTGCGACCCAGATGATGGAGTCGATGATCCAGAACCCGATGCCGACCCGCGCTGAAGTGTCCGACGTAGCCAACGCCGTGCTCGACTACACCGACGCCGTGATGCTCTCGGCTGAAAGTGCTGCCGGCCCGTACCCACTGGAAGCCGTTCAGGCCATGGCGCGTATCTGCGTCGGCGCCGAGAAGCACCCGACCAGCAAGACCTCCAGCCACCGTATCGGCAAGGTCTTCGAAAGCTGCGACCAGAGCATCGCCCTGGCCGCCATGTACACCGCCAACCACTTCCCAGGCGTGAAAGCGATCATCGCCCTGACCGAAAGTGGCTACACGCCGTTGATCATGTCGCGCATCCGTTCCTCGGTGCCGATCTACGCGTTCACCCCGCACCGCGAAGCCCAGGCACGCGCGGCCATGTTCCGTGGCGTGTACACCATTCCGTTCGACCCAGCGTCGCTGGCACCGAACGAAGTCAGCCAGAAGGCGATCGACGAGCTGGTCAAACGCGGCGTCGTAGAGAAAGGCGACTGGGTCATCCTGACCAAGGGCGACAGTTACCACACCACCGGTGGCACCAACGGCATGAAGATCCTGCACGTGGGCGACCCGCAGTTCTGAGTGACACACTGAAAAAACAAAGCCCCGCCTGTGAATGGCGGGGCTTTTTGCTTTATCGGCAGGTGTCTTTATTTGATGCGGTCACCTCGCCGCGAGCAATCGCGCGAAAACGCCGGAGGGGCAATCGCCTCAATGCCTGGCCATAAACCCCGACAACGCCGCAATCGCCTCCGGTGACCTCAACCGCTGGGTAAACAACGCCCCCTCCTCTTCGATCACCTGCCGCAACTGTTCGCGATCGACGCTCTTCATCAATTGCTTGGTCACCTGCACCGCGCCCGGCCCCAGGGTGTCAAAGCGCAAAGCGATTTCCCGCGCCTTGGCCACCGCCGCATCCCCGCTGGCCAAGGCCTCAGTGGCGATCCCCCATGCAGCCGCCTGCTCACCGCTGAAGCCCTCGCCCAGCAGCAACAATTGAGCGGCTTTGGCGTGGCCGAGTAACCGCGGCAGGATCAGGCTCGAACCGAACTCCGGGCACAGCCCCAGGTTGACGAACGGCATACGCAAGCGGGCATCGCGGCTGACATAGACCAGGTCGCAGTGCAGCAGCAGGGTGGTACCAATCCCCACTGCCGCCCCCGCAACGGCGGCAATCACCGGTTTGCGGCAGTTGAGCAGGCTGTTCATAAAGTGAAACGGCGGGCTGTCCAGATCGCTGGGCGGCTGTTCGAGGAAATCGCCAATGTCGTTACCGGCGGTAAAGCACTCAGTGCTGCCCTGGATCACGACGGCGCTGATCGCCGGGTCCGCATCCGCCCGCTCCAAGGCCTCGGCCAGTTGCGTATACATGGCGCGGGTCAGGGCGTTCTTTTTGTCCGGTCGATTGAGCTGCAGGATCAGCAGCCCACGCTCGCGTTGCTGCAGGATGGCGTCAGTCATGGCGGGTCTCGCGACGGTAACGTTCAGCACTCAACCACGGGGCAGGAACACATCGGCCAGCAGTTGATTGCGCGGCAGGCCGGCCAGGAACAGGCGCTTGGAAAACGCCTCGACGCTGACCGGGTGCCCGCAGAGTAAGGCCAGTGTTTGCCGGGAAACAAGCCGCAGTTGTGCCAATGCCTGGGTCTGCTGCGCCGCCGTCCACAGCTCCAGCGTAAGGTTCGGATGGACGGCAGCCAGCGCCGCCAGGGGCTCAGCCAGGTAATGGCCATCGGCATCATGGGCCAGGTGAATCACGCGGATGGCGCCCTGGTGATCCTGGCGCAACGCCTCACGCAGCACACCCCACAAAGGCCCAATGCCGGTGCCGGAGGCCAGCAGCCAGAGCGGCCGTGCCTGCCAGTCGGGGTCGTATTGCAGAGCGCCGCCGCGCAGCTCGCCCAGACGCAGGCGGTCGCCGACGTGCATCCGGCGCGCCCTGTCGCTGAACTCACCGGGCAGGCGGCAATCGATATGAAACTCCAGAAACGCATCCTCCTGGGGCAGGCTCGCCAGGGAATACGGCCGTGCCAGGTGCCCCGCCCACAGCACCAGGTGCTGCCCGGCCCGGTAACGCAGGCCACGCTCCGGTTGCAGGCGCAGGCGCAGCACCGTCGCGTTCAGCCAATCGGCCCCCACCACCTCGGCCGGCAGACCGTCGCGTAGCGGGTCGAACGTGTCGACCTGCACATCCCCCACCACCCGGCATTGGCACGCCAGCCGCCAACCGTCCTGGCGTTGCGCGGGGCTCAGGGCGTCGGGTTGCGCGTCCTCGACCGCCCCCCGACAGCGCACCAGGCACGCATGGCAACTGCCGGCGCGGCAACTGTAGGGCACGGCCACGCCCGCCTGGTTCAGGGCATCCAACAGGTTGCTGCCGGTGGCTACCGACCAGTGGCGTTCGCCGACGTGCAGTTCAGGCATATAACGTCTCAATCCAAAGGAGCGCACAGGGAATCATGCCTGCGACAGTTTGACCATAGTCGGGTGTATCGGCCACCGTGCCGGGTTATACTGCCGCGCCTTTTTAGCGTCGCGCCTGCACCAATGGCGTGCCTTGGAAAGGTGGCCTCAGCCGACCGATGCAACACTGAAGCCACCTTTATTGAATGTTCCCTTATAGAGGAGCGCGACTCATGACCGTGATCAAGCAAGACGACCTGATTCAGAGCGTTGCCGACGCCCTGCAATTCATCTCCTACTACCACCCCGTTGATTTCATCCAGGCGATGCACGAGGCCTACCTGCGCGAAGAATCGCCGGCAGCCCGTGATTCCATGGCCCAGATCCTGATCAACTCGCGCATGTGCGCCACCGGCCACCGCCCGATCTGCCAGGACACCGGTATCGTTACCGTGTTCGTGCGCGTGGGCATGGACGTGCGTTGGGACGGCGCCACCATGGGCCTGGACGACATGATCAACGAAGGCGTGCGTCGCGCCTACAACCTGCCGGAAAACGTACTGCGGGCTTCGATCCTCGCCGACCCGGCCGGTGCACGTAAAAACACCAAGGACAACACCCCGGCGGTGATCCACTACTCCATCGTCCCGGGTAACACCGTAGAAGTGGACGTGGCCGCCAAGGGCGGTGGTTCCGAGAACAAATCGAAAATGGCCATGCTCAACCCGTCCGACTCGATCGTCGACTGGGTGCTCAAGACCGTTCCGACCATGGGCGCCGGCTGGTGTCCACCGGGCATGCTCGGCATCGGCATCGGAGGCACCGCCGAGAAAGCTGCGGTGATGGCCAAGGAAGTGTTGATGGAGTCCATCGACATCCACGAATTGATCAAACGCGGCCCGTCCAACCGTATCGAAGAGATGCGCCTGGAGCTGTTTGAGAAGGTCAACCAGCTGGGCATCGGTGCCCAGGGCCTGGGTGGTCTGACCACAGTGCTCGACGTGAAGATCATGGACTACCCGACCCACGCCGCGTCCCTGCCGGTGTGCATGATCCCCAACTGCGCCGCCACCCGTCATGCACACTTCGTGCTCGACGGTTCGGGCCCCGCTGCCCTGGAAGCGCCACCGCTGGACGCCTACCCGGAAATCGTCTGGGAAGCCGGCCCGTCGGCCCGTCGCGTCAACCTCGACACCCTGACGCCGGAAGACGTGCAGAGCTGGAAGCCGGGAGAAACCGTCCTGCTCAACGGCAAAATGCTCACCGGTCGCGACGCCGCGCACAAGCGCATGGTCGAAATGCTGAACAAAGGCGAAGCGCTGCCGGTAGACCTCAAGGGTCGCTTCATCTACTACGTCGGCCCGGTTGATCCGGTGCGCGAAGAAGTGGTTGGCCCGGCAGGCCCGACCACCGCCACGCGGATGGACAAGTTCACCCGTCAGATCCTCGAGCAAACCGGCCTGCTGGGCATGATCGGTAAATCCGAGCGCGGTCCGACCGCCATCGAAGCGATCAAGGACAACAAGGCCGTGTACCTGATGGCCGTGGGCGGCGCCGCTTATCTGGTGGCGCAAGCCATCAAAAAGTCGCGTGTTGTCGCGTTCGCCGAGCTGGGTATGGAGGCGATCTACGAGTTCGACGTCAAAGACATGCCGGTCACCGTTGCGGTGGACAGCAAGGGCGAATCCGTACACATCACTGGCCCTGCCATCTGGCAGAAAAAAATCAGTGAAAGCCTCGCGGTAGAAGTGCAGTAAGCACGATGTAGTGAGCGGGCTCGCCCCGCGCTGGACGGCGAAGCCGTCCTGAACCCAGACACCGCGGTTCTGCCGAAGAACCGCGGTGGCTTATCAGGGCGCTTCCCCGCCCGGTGCGGGACAAGCCTGCTCACCACAACACCTGCGCTGTCCACTCGATTCAAGCAGCGCGTGTTATGGTGCTCCCCCCTTATTGCAGCTGTTCATATCCGTATGATCGCGATCCCTCGTCCCCTGCGCCTGACCGTCTATTCCCTGTTGATTATCGCCGGTGCGGTACTGGCCGCTGCATGGGCCACGCGCCATGCCGAACGCCAGGCCCTGGTGGACGATGCCGCTCGCGCCAATCAACAACTGGCGCTGTACGCCAATTCCCTGCATACCCTGATCGAACGCTACCGCGCCCTGCCCGCCGTGCTGGCCCTGGACTCGGAAATGATCAATGCGCTCAAAGGTCCCCTGGATGCCGCCACCCAGGACATGCTCAACCGCAAGCTCGAACGCATCAACGGTGCCGCGCAGTCCTCAACCCTTGAATTGATGGACCGTAACGGCCTGGCCGTGGCCGCCAGCAATTGGGCGTTGCCGAGCAGTTATGTGGGGCATAACTACGCGTTTCGTCCCTACTTCAGCCAGACCAAAAGCCAGGGCACCGGGCGCTTTTACGCGGTGGGGGTGACCACGGGGATTCCGGGGTACTTCCTCTCCAGCGCCGTGCTCGACGAACACCAGCAGTTCCTCGGCGCCATGGTGGTGAAGCTGGAGTTTCCCGAGCTGGAGCGCGAGTGGGCCCAGGGCAATGACCTGCTGCTGGTCAGCGACGCACGCGGTATCGTGTTTATCGCCAACCAGCCGGGCTGGCGTTATCGCAGCCTGCGGCCGCTGTCGGACAGCGATCTGGCCGAACTCAAGGCCACCCGCCAATACGACAAAAAACAACTGCTGGCGCTGCAAACCCAGACGCTGCAACGCTTCGACGAAAACAGCCACTTGATGCGCGTCGATGGCCCCGATGCCAGCGCCAATTACATCTGGGAATCCCTGCCCCTGAAGGCCGAAGGCTGGACCCTGCACCTGCTGCGCAAACCGCAGTTTCCGTTTGAAGACCAACGCAACGCTGCCCTTGCCGCCGCAGGGTCATGGTTGGCCCTGGTGTTCCTGGCGCTGTTCTTGAGCCAACGCTTGCGTCTGGCCCGCCTGCGCCAGCGCAGCCGCGAAGAGCTGGAGCGACTGGTAGAAGAACGCACCCAGGCCCTGCGCACGGCCCAGGATGGCTTGGTGCAATCGGCCAAGCTGGCAGCGCTGGGGCAGATGTCAGCCGCCCTCGCCCATGAAATCAATCAGCCATTGACCGCCCAGCGCATGCAATTGGCGACACTGCGCCTGCTGCTGGATCACGGCCGCGTGGACGACGCCTACAAGGCCATCACGCCGCTGGACGACATGCTCACGCGCATGGCGGCACTCACCGGCCACCTCAAGACCTTCGCACGCAAAAGCCCCAGCGGCCTGCGCGAACGCCTGGACCTGGCCACTGTGGTCGACCAATCCCTGCACTTGCTTGACGCGCGGTTGCGCGATGAAGCTATCGGCGTCGTGCTCGACCTGACCCGCCCCGCCTGGGTACGCGGGGACGCGATTCGCCTGGAACAGGTGCTGATCAACCTGTTGCGCAACGCCCTCGACGCCATGCTCGATAAACCGCGCAAACGCCTGGAAATCCGCCTGCACGCCGACCAGCAACTGTGGCAAATGACCGTCAGCGACAGCGGCGGCGGTATTGCCGAGGAACACCTGAACAACGTGTTCGACCCGTTTTTCACCACCAAACCGGTGGGTGACGGCCTCGGTTTGGGGCTGGCCGTGTCCTACGCTATCGTGCACGAACTGGGCGGGCGACTGATCGCCGGCAACCTCGGCGACGGCGCAGTATTTACCCTGACCCTGCCGATCGCGCTGGAGACGCCGGACCTATGCTGAACGCGGTGATTGTGGTCGATGACGAAGCCAGTATTCGCGCGGCCGTGGAACAGTGGCTGAGCCTGTCGGGGTTTGAGGTTCAGCTCTTCAGCCGTGCCGAAGCCTGCCTGGCGCAATTGCCCAGGGACTTTGCCGGGGTGATTTTGAGCGACGTGCGCATGCCCGGCCTCAGCGGCCTGGAGCTGCTGGCCGAGGTGCACCGTCGCGACCCGGACTTGCCGGTGATCCTGCTCACCGGCCATGGCGATGTGCCGATGGCCGTCGAAGCCATGCGCGACGGTGCCTACGATTTCCTCGAAAAACCCTTCAGCCCCGATGCCCTGCTCAACAGCCTGCGCCGGGCGTTGGATAAACGCGGACTGATCCTGGAAAACCGCCGTCTGCACCAGCAGGCCGATCACCGCGCTCAGCTCGAATCCAGCCTGCTCGGCGTGTCCAGAAGTTTGCAGAACCTGCGGCGCCAGGTGCTCGACCTGGCGAGCTTGCCGGTCAATGTATTGATCCGCGGTGAGACCGGCAGCGGCAAGGAGCTGGTCGCCCGTTGCCTGCATGACTTCGGCCCGCGGGCCAAGAAGCCGTTCGTGGCGCTCAACTGCGCGGCGATCCCTGAGCAGTTGTTCGAAGCCGAGCTGTTCGGCCACGAAAGCGGCGCCTTCACCGGTGCCCAGGGCAAACGTATCGGCAAGCTCGAATATGCCCACGGCGGCACGCTGTTCCTGGACGAAATCGAAAGCATGCCCCTGGCCCAGCAAGTCAAGCTGTTGCGCGTGTTGCAGGAGCAGAAGCTGGAGCGGCTGGGTTCCAACCAGAGCATCCACGTGGATCTACGCATCATCGCCGCCACCAAGCCGGACCTGTTGGAAGAGGCCCGTGCCGGGCGCTTTCGTGAAGATTTGGCGTATCGCCTCAACGTGGCGCAGTTGCGCCTGCCACCGTTGCGCGAGCGTCGTGAAGATATTCCGCTGCTGTATGAACACTTTGCGCAGCAGGCCGCTGAGCGCCTGGGCCGCAGCGCCGAACCTTTGAGCGGCCCGGCGCTGGGGCGCCTGCTCAGCCACGACTGGCCCGGTAATGTGCGTGAACTGGCCAACGCCGCCGAGCGCCAGGTGCTGGGCCTTGGCGAGTCGGAACCGGAAGGCATCGAGGCCGGACAATCCCTTGCCGCGCAGCAGGAAGCCTTCGAGGCTCATTGCCTGAAAGCGGCCCTGACCCGTCATCAAGGCGATATCAAAGCGGTGCTGGCGGAGCTGCAACTGCCCCGCCGAACCTTCAACGAAAAAATGCAGCGACATGGCCTGGCCCGGGACATGTTTCTCAAGGATGAATGAGCGGATTTCCGCTCACCCACCCCAAAACATCAGCGACATTCCGCTCAAAAAAATCCGCCAACCCCTCTAGACCGGCCCTTCATCCACCTGGCACAGCTCCTGCTATAGCCCCAGCCAGGCAGCGTTCGCGCCGCTCCATAAAAACAACTAGATGAAGGATCCTTCAATGGATAACTCCAACACTTTGCCTCTGGGGTCGGCGGCCGCGCCGGCACAGGAACGCACCACCACCAGCCGGATCAAATCGATTTTCAGCGGCTCGGTCGGCAACATGGTCGAGTGGTACGACTGGTACGTCTACGCCGCCTTCTCGCTGTACTTCGCCAAAGCCTTCTTCCCCGCCGGCTCCTCCACCGCTCAGTTGATGAACACCGCCGCGATTTTCGCCGTGGGCTTCCTGATGCGCCCTATCGGCGGCTGGTTGATGGGCATGTATGCCGACTACAAGGGCCGCAAGGCCGCGCTGATGGCCTCGGTGCTGTTGATGTGCTTCGGCTCGCTGCTGATCGCGCTGAGCCCAGGCTACGAAACCATCGGAATCGGCGCGCCGATCCTTCTGGTGTTCGCCCGTTTGCTGCAAGGCCTGTCGGTGGGTGGCGAATACGGCACCTCGGCCACGTACCTGAGCGAAATGGCGACCAAGGAGCGTCGCGGCTTCTTCTCCAGCTTCCAGTACGTGACCCTGATTTCCGGCCAGCTCATTGCCCTGGCGGTGCTGATCGTGCTGCAACAAACACTCACCACCGAACAACTCTACGCCTGGGGCTGGCGCATCCCGTTTGCCATCGGCGCTCTGTGCGCGGTGGTTGCGCTGTACCTGCGCCGTGGCATGGAAGAAACCGAGTCGTTCACCAAGAAAGAAAAAGCCAAGGAAAGCGCGATGCGCACCTTGATGCGCCACCCCAAGGAACTGATGACCGTGGTCGGCCTGACCATGGGCGGCACCCTGGCGTTCTATACCTACACCACCTACATGCAGAAATACTTGGTGAACACCGTCGGCATGAGCATCTCCGACTCCACCACCATCTCGGCTGCCACGCTGTTCCTGTTCATGTGCCTGCAGCCTCTGGTCGGCGGGCTGTCGGATAAGGTCGGCCGTCGTCCGATCCTGATCGCCTTCGGCATCCTCGGCACCCTGTTCACCGTGCCGATCCTCACCACGTTGCACACCATCCAAACCTGGTGGGGCGCGTTCTTCCTGATCATGGCCGCACTGATCATCGTCAGCGGCTACACCTCGATCAACGCGGTGGTCAAAGCCGAACTGTTCCCTACCGAAATCCGCGCCCTGGGCGTAGGCCTGCCGTATGCACTGACCGTGTCGATCTTCGGCGGTACCGCTGAATACATCGCGCTGTGGTTCAAGAGCATCGGTATGGAAACCGGCTACTACTGGTACGTGACCGCCTGTATTGCCGTGTCGCTGTTGGTCTACGTGACCATGAAAGACACCCGCAAACATTCGCGGATTACCACCGACTAAAGGTTCACCGCCCGTAAAAGAGGGGGCTGTGCCGGTTAACGGCACAGCCCCTTTTTATTTTGAAACCCGCGACCTTGCGGTGCACTATTACGCCCTCCCAGAACCCCAGCAGGAACCCCGGCCCATGTCTGACGATATCCATTTCTACGAACCCGCCAACGGTCACGGCCTGCCCCATGACCCGTTCAATGCCATCGTCGGCCCCCGGCCGATCGGCTGGATCTCGTCACATGACGGCGCAGGCCGCCTGAACCTGGCGCCCTACAGTTTCTTCAATGCGTTCAATTACATTCCGCCGATCATTGGGTTTTCCAGTGTCGGGCGTAAAGACAGCCTGAACAATATCGAACAGACCGGCGAGTTCGTCTGGAACCTGGCCACCCGCCCGCTGGCCGAGCAGATGAACCAGAGCTGCGCGGCGGTGGCGCCTGAGGTGAATGAATTCGAGTTATCCGGCCTGACGCCGGTGCCCTCGAAAATCGTCGGCGTGCCACGGGTCGGTGAGAGCCCGGTGTCGTTCGAGTGCAAGGTGACACAGATCATCCAGCTGCAACGCGCCGACAGCACGTTGGTGCCCAGTTGGCTGGTGCTGGGCGAAGTGGTCGCGGTGCACATTGCCAAGTGGCTGCTCAAGGATGGCATCTACGACACCGCCGCCGCCGAGCCGATCCTGCGGGGCGGCGGTCCGGCGGACTACTTCCAGCTGGGGCCGGAAGCGCTGTTCAAGATGTACCGGCCTAACGCTTAAGACGCAGCCGTCCAGACCAGTTGGCCGTCTGCGTCGACATCGCTTAACCGCTCAAGCTGCGCGCTGGCGGCATCATCGGCGTCGGACGCAGTCTTGAACGTTTGCCCATCCAGGATCTTGTGAAACTGCGGGGCGCCCATGCCATCGAGGGCCTTGACGGCGACGGCGGCGCTGTAGCCCCCCTCCCCCGGTACGACGGCGGATACGGCTTCGTGGTGGGCAAATTGTTTACGTGCCATGTTGCAGGTCCTGGCCAATGGAAAGTCGGCCATTCTAAACCGGTTCAGCCGGCGAGTTGCAGGTACTCACCGTAGGCGCGCACGGCGGATACGTCGGTGAAGGTCTGGAAGTCCATGCTGCGCACGACCATGTCGTTCAACAGCTCAGTAAAGATCATCAGGGCCGGTGAGTTGAAGTAGGCGCTCATCGCCTGCTCGCTGCTCCAGAAGCCCGAGACCAGCCAAACATCAGGGTCGACCTGGGAGTGCTGCAACGAGAATTGCAGGCAACCCTGCGCCTCGCGGCCCGGTTCGATCAAACTGCTCAAGCGTGCACCCAGTTCGGTGCTGCACCCGCTACGGGCGCGGATAAAGGCCATATGGCTCGCGGGAATGGGGGTGGACATGTTCGACTCTCCCGTTGAGAAGTGATGCTCGGCAAGCACTGTGGGGGTGTGCTGCCACAGGATCAACCATAGCGGCGGCGGTGCAGACGCGGTTAGTCGATTCCTGCCGGCTTATTGCACAATCCTGCGAGACGCGTAGAACGCACTTTAAGCCCGGGAGGTTCAGGCCATGGGCAAACGCCGTATTTCAGGCAGATGACCGGGCCCGCGCTTGCCTGATTGGCGACAGGCCGCAGGATCAGGCAAGGATTGTGCAGAATCGACCTAACACTGTTTGCAAAGCCGCCGCTAAGCTGACCCCCATCAAAGCAGCCTGCAGAGGACGCGCCATGTCGTCGCCCGAATATCAGCCCACGCCCCTCGATGCCGAGATGGAAAAACAGCGCGCCGAACTGGCCGGTATCGTGCACCGGCATACCTGGGAAGACGGCTCCTACGGCACCGCGATCACCTCGCTGTACCTTAACCGCCATAACACGCCGCGCGACTTTATGCCGGTGCTGGTGGAGCCTGCGCTGTGCATCCTCGCCAACGGCAGCAAAGAGGTGCGTCTGGCCGATGAAATCTTTGCCTACGACCCGCTCAATTACCTGGTGTTCTCGGTGGCGATGCCGGTGGCCGGACGGATCATCGATGCCACGCCGCAAGACCCGAACCTGTCGGTACGCATCAACATCGACCCGGCGCAGCTCACCGCCCTGATTGCCGAAGCTGGCCCCATGGGGGTGCCCACGCGCCCGACATCGCGTGGGATGTACGTGGACCGCATCGACCATCAATTGCTCGATGCGGTGCTGCGCCTGGCGCGCCTGCTGGATACACCCAAAGACATCGCCATGCTGGCGCCGTTGATCAATCGTGAAATCCTTTACCGCTTGCTGCGTGGGCCCCAGGGCTATCGTTTGTACGAAATCGCCGTGGCCAACAGCCAGAGCCACCGAGTGAGCCAGGCGATCAAATGGCTTAACAGCAACTACGAACAGCCGTTGCGCATTGATGACCTGGCCAAAGAAGTGAACCTCAGCGTCTCGACCCTGCACCACCGCTTCAAGGCGATCACCGCCATGAGCCCATTGCAGTACCAGAAACAGTTACGGTTGCAGGAAGCGCGCCGGCTGATGATTGCCGAAGGGCTCGAAGCTTCGGCGGCCGGGTATCGGGTGGGGTATGAAAGCCCGTCGCAATTCAGCCGGGAGTACAGCCGGTTGTTTGGGGCGCCGCCTCTGCGCGATCTGGCCAGGCTGCGCCAAAGCATCTGATTCACGCTGAGCAAGCCGGCCCCGACAGTTGGCCGGCGCAGAGTCAGTCCAATCCGCGGGGCAGTTGCAAGGTGACCCTCAGGCCACCTTCGCGAAGATTCTGCAGACTCACTTCCCCCCCATGACTGTGAGCGATATTTCGCGCAATCCCCAAGCCCAAGCCGTAACCCTGTTGCTGACCGGCAAGGCGGAAGTGCGGCTCAAACACCTGCTCCAGACGCTGTTCCGGCACCCCCGGCCCTTCGTCATCCACGTGCAGGACGAACTGCGCGCCGTCGTCTTCGATATGCAAATGCGCGTTCTGCCCATACTTCAAGGCGTTGTCGATCAGGTTGCCGATGCAGCGCTTAAGCGCCAAGGGCTTGCCTGGATAAGTCGTTAATGCAGCGCCATCCAGGGTCACGCGGCCGTTGCCGTTAGGCGCCACGTAAGGCTCCACCAGACATTCGAGCACATGGTTGAGGTCGACCGGCTGGATATTCTCGTGAATATCGGTGTCCTTCACGCACTGCAGCGCGCCTTTGACCAGCAACTCCAACTCATCCAGGTCGCGACCGAACTTGGCTTGCAGATTCTCGTCTTCCAGCAGTTCCACGCGCAGCCGCAGGCGGGTGATGGGGGTGCGCAGGTCATGGGAAATCGCGCTGAACAATTGGCTGCGCTCGGTCAGGTAGCGGCTGATGCGCTCGCGCATGGCATTGAACGCGCGGCCCACCTCCACCACTTCACTGCCGCCGCCTTCGGCCACCGGTTCAACATCGGCCCCCAGGGACATATCCCGCGCCGCCCGCGCCAGGCGCTTGAGCGGCCGGCTCTGCCAGTGCACCAGCAGGCCGATAAACAGCAGCAGAAAACCGCTGGTCAACACAATGAACCACACCTGCTGGGACGGCAGGCCTTGCTCTTCAAGGCTGGTGTAGGGCTCGGGCAGCAGCGAAGCGATGTACAGCCATTCGCCGGGGGCGAGCTGGATCTGGGTCACCAGCACCGGCGGGTTGACCGGTTCAAGCGTCAAGGCGTAATGGGCCCAGGAGCGCGGCAATTCGTCGAGCTTGAGGCCGGCATTGAAAATGCGCAGGTCTTCGGCGCTGACGAACTCCACCGAGATATGCACGTCGGCACCCAGGGTCTGGCGCAGCACTTCATCCACGGCCACCAGCACCGCCTGCTTGCGCGGGGTTGCGGGCAAGACCTCCATGTCCAGCGGACGATCGTTAAGGGTCACCACAAACCGGGTGCCGCCCATGCTGCGCAACTGGTCGAGCACCAACGGGCGATAGGCCACCGGTAACGAACGGAAGTAACTCACGCTGGCGGTCATCGAATGCGCCAGGCTACGCGCACTGGTGACCAGGCCTTCGAGCTGTGTGGCGCGCAGCTGCGAGACCCAGATCACGCTGGAAAGCGCCTGGGCAAACAACACCACCAACAAGGTCAGTAGCAGCATGCGCCCCAGCAGTGAGCGCGGCACCGGGAAGCGCCGGCGTTCGCTCACTAGTTCAGTGGGCATTGCCGGCAACCACGCTGGCTGCCAGTTGGTAACCACTGCCGCGCACGGTGCGGATCAGCTTCGGCGGCTTTTCGGTGTCACGCAGGCGTTGGCGCAGGCGGCTGACGGCCATGTCGACAATACGGTCCAGCGGCATCAGGTCGCGGCCACGGGTGGCGTTGCCGATGGTGTCGCGGTCGAGGATCTGCTGGGGATGGTCGAGAAACAATTTGAGCAGGGCAAAATCAGCGCCGGAGAGGATCACTTCCTCGCCATCCACGTGGAACAGTCGGTGACTGATCATGTCCAGGCGCCATTCATCAAACTCCCAGACATCGCCACCCACGCTACGCTCCTGGCCGAACTGGCAGCGACGCAACAGGGCCTTGATCCGCGCCTGCAGTTCGCGGGGGCTGAACGGCTTGCCGATGTAGTCGTCGGCGCCCAGTTCCAGGCCGATCACACGGTCGGCCTCGTCGGAACTGGCGGTAAGCATGATGATGGGCACCTGGGCCTGGCGCGGGTGCTGTCGGATCCAGCGACACAGGCTGAAGCCATCCTCGTCGGGCAACATCACATCGAGAATGACCAGGTCGCATGGCGCCTCGTTCATCGCCTGGCGGAACCCCGCGCCATCCGGCACGCCACGCACCTGGAAGCCGGCACGGCTGAGGTAGGTTTGCAGCAATTCGCGGATTTCCTGGTCGTCGTCGACGAGGAGAATCGATTTACTGATTACGCTCACAGGGTCCTCCTTGTTGTTATGGCCAAGCTTAAGGCATTTGTCGCCTGCGAGCGCCTTTCGCGAGCAAGCCAAGGGGCCATTGCGACCTAAGCAACAGCCTGCTCGAGCGCCACACCTGCCCCGGTCAACCCCGAATAGGGCGCGGTCACCAACCACACAGGGATGCCCTTGAAGTAGTCGCTCATGCAGCCTTTGTCGGCGAAGCTTTTGGCGAAACCACTGTTGATAAAGAAGTCGGCAAATCTGGGAATCACCCCACCGACGATGTACACGCCACCGCGCCCACCCGTGGTCAGCACGTTATTACCCGCCACCCGGCCCAGCCAGATGCTGAACTGGTCCAGGACTTCCATCGCCAGCGGATCACCGGCCAGGCCTGCGGCCGTGATGGCTTCGGGCGTTTCCAGCAGCGGCGTGTGGCCGTCGACCGCACAAATAGCGCGGTACAGACGCGGCAAGCCGCCCCCGCTCAGTGCTGTTTCGGCGCTGACGTGGCCGATTTCGTTGTGGATGTGCTGCCACAACTGGGTTTCCCGCGGGCTGCTCAGGGGCAGGTCGACGTGGCCGCCCTCCCCCGGCAAGGCCGCGTAACGCCCCGCGCCGAAGTCCAGCAGGGTACCGACGCCCAGGCCGGTGCCCGGACCGATCACCACCGCCGGGCGCAACGGCTCGGGCGTGCCCGCGCAGACCACGCGAAATTCGTCGGGCTTGAGGCGTGTCATGCCCAGGGCCATGGCCGAGAAGTCGTTGACCAGCAGCAGCTCATCTATCTGCAAGGTCTTGCAAAAGGCAGTCTTGCTCAGGCGCCAGTGGTTGTTGGTGAATTTGAATTCATCGCCACTCACCGGCCCGGCCACCGAGAGGCACACCGCGCCGATATCGCCGATGTTCAGGCCTTCTTCCTGCAGATAAACCTTGATCGCGTCTTCCGGGCTTTGGTAATCCGCGGTGGCGTGCACCCGAATCGAGTGCAGCGCCGAATCCCGCCACAACGCAAACCGGGCGTTGGTACCGCCGATGTCACCGACCAGCGCAAGCTTCACTTAAGCGTCTCCAAGGCAGAGGTAAAGGCGCTGGCGCCCTGCTCTGCGGAGCTTGCGGCCAAGCGCATAAATGCAAACAGCTCGCGACCGGCCCCCACGTTGTTGCCCAACAGGCCCGTGGCAGGCGTGCGCGCTGCAAATTCTTCGGCGTCCACCTTAAGCTCCAAGGTGCCTGTTACGCCATCCACGCGAATGATATCGCCATCGCGCACCCGCGCCAGTGGCCCGCCGCTCTGGGCTTCGGGGTTGACGTGGATCGCGGCGGGGATCTTACCCGAGGCGCCGGACATACGCCCGTCTGTCACCAATGCCACCTTGAAGCCACGATCCTGCAACACGCCAAGGAACGGGGTCATCTTGTGCAGCTCAGGCATGCCGTTGGAGCGCGGGCCCTGGAAGCGCATCACCGCGACAAAATCTTTTTCCAGCTGACCTGCCTTGAACGCGTCGGCCAGGTCCTGCTGATCCTGGAACACCACCGCCGGTGCTTCGACGACTTGATGTTCAAGGGCCACGGCGGAGACTTTCATCACGCCACGCCCGAGGTTGCCTTCCATCACTCGCAGTCCACCTTCGGCCGAGAACGCACGGGCCACGGGGCGCAGGATGGTTTCGTCGAGGCTTTCGATAGGGCCGTCGCGCCATACCAGCTCGCCGTCGACCAGGAAGGGCTCCTGGATATAACGGCTCAGGCCCTTGCCCGCCACGGTGTTGACGTCTTCGTGAAGCAGACCGGCTTCGAGCAACTCACGGATCAGGAACGACATGCCGCCCGCTGCCTGGAAGTGGTTGATGTCGGCCTTGCCGTTTGGATACACGTGGGACAGGGTCGGCACCACCTCGGAGAGGTCGGCCATGTCCTGCCAGGTGAGGATGATGCCCGCTGACATGGCGATGGCCGGCATGTGCAGGGTGTGGTTGGTGGAACCGCCGGTGGCGTTGAGGGCAACGATGGAATTGACGATGGATTTCTCGTCGACGATCTCGCCGATCGGGGTGAAATTGCCGTTGGCTTTGGTCAGGCGCGTGACCTGGTGCGCGGCTTCGCGGGTCAGCGCATCACGCAACGGCGTGTACGGGTTGACGAACGACGCGCCCGGCAGGTGCAGGCCCATCACTTCCATCAGCAACTGGTTGGTGTTGGCGGTGCCGTAGAAGGTGCAGGTGCCGGGGCTGTGGTAGGACTTCATCTCCGATTCCAGCAGCTCTTCGCGGCTGGCCTTGCCTTCTGCGTAGCGCTGGCGCACATCGGCCTTCTGCTTGTTGGAAATGCCCGACGGCATCGGCCCGCCCGGCACGAAGATCATCGGCAGGTGGCCATAGCGCAGTGCGCCCATCATCAGGCCGGGGACGATCTTGTCGCAGATGCCCAGCATCAGCGCGGCGTCGAACATGTTGTGGGACAGCGCCACCGCCGTGGACATGGCAATGACTTCACGGCTGAGCAGGCTCAGCTCCATACCCGGTTCGCCCTGGGTCACACCGTCGCACATGGCCGGGGTGCCGCCGGCGAACTGCCCCACCGAACCGACTTCGCGCAGGGCTTTTTTGATTTGCTCCGGGAAATGTTCGTACGGCTGATGCGCCGAGAGCATGTCGTTATACGAAGAAACAATTGCCACGTTGGCGGCATTCATCATGCGCAGGCTGTTTTTGTCCTCGGTGCCGCAACCCGCCACGCCATGGGCGAAATTGGCGCATTGCAGCTTGCCGCGCATCGGACCGTCGCTGGCGGCGCCGCGAATGAGCGCAAGGTAAGCCTCGCGGGTGGCGCGGCTGCGGGCGATAAGCCGTTCGGTGACCTCAAGAACGCGGGGATGCATGTGTAGAACTCCAGGCTAACGGATGTGGCGACCTGAGTGTCTATGCTGATCAAACGCCCGCAGCGCATGGGATGGCAGGGGTGTCGTTTGAATCATCGGACCAGTTGATTCAGGTCACTCGTTGTAGATTGAACAAAATATTGCCACTAAAAAGGCTTGTTTTCTATTTTTATGCGAATAATCTTGTAATTCTTACAACAAATCGACGACAGGCACTTTCCAATGACTCTTCGTATCGCAATCAATGGTTTTGGCCGTATCGGCCGTAATGTCCTGCGCGCACTGTATACCCAAGGCTATCGCCAGGATTTGCAGATCGTCGCCATCAACGATCTGGGCGACAGCTCGATCAATGCCCACCTGCTCAAATTCGACACCGTGCACGGTACCTTCGACGCAGAGGTCGCCCACGATCAGGAAAGCCTGACCGTCAATGGTGACCGGATTGCCGTGAGTGCCATTCGCAACCCCGCCGACCTGCCGTGGGCTGCGCACAAGATCGACGTGGTGTTCGAATGCACCGGTCTGTTCACCGACCGTGACAAGGCCGCCGCCCATATTACCGCCGGCGCGCGCAAGGTCATTATCTCGGCCCCCGCCAAGGGTGCGGACGCCACCGTGGTGTACGGCGTGAATCATGACATTCTGCGTCAATCCCACCAGATCATCTCCAATGCGTCGTGCACCACCAACTGCCTGGCCCCGGTGGCCCAGGTGCTGCACCGCGAGCTGGGCATCGAAAGCGGCCTGATGACCACGATTCATGCCTACACCAACGACCAGAACCTGACCGACGTCTACCACACCGACCCGTACCGCGCGCGTTCGGCCACCCAGAACATGATCCCGAGCAAGACCGGCGCCGCCGAAGCAGTAGGCCTGGTGCTGCCGGAACTGGCAGGCAAGCTGACCGGCATGGCCGTGCGAGTACCGGTGATCAACGTGTCGCTGGTGGACCTCACCGTTCAACTGAAAAAAGACGCCACGGCCGACGAAGTCAACGCGCTGCTCAAAGAAGCCAGCCAGCACTCGAAGATCCTCGGTTACAACACCCTGCCGCTGGTCTCCAGTGACTTCAACCACAACCCGCTGTCGTCGATATTCGACGCCAACCACACCAAGGTCAGCGGCAAGCTGCTCAAAGTGCTGGCGTGGTATGACAACGAATGGGGCTTCTCCAACCGCATGCTGGATAACTGCCTGGCGCTGTGTAACGCCGAGTAATCCCTATGGGAGGGGCTCGCCCCCTCCCGCATTTGACGATGCAGGCCCGCAGAAATAGCCACTTGCCATTTCAGTTGATGATAAGCATTATCATTAACTGCAAATCGGTCTGGTACTCCTGTGAGCCAATCTCGCTTCAACCACGTCTTTCTCACCCAACGGGTGATTCTGCTACGCACCTTGCAGCGGATGGTGAATAACCACAGCACCGCCGAGGACCTCCTGCAGGAAACCTACCTGCGCGTTACCCGGGCCCTCAGCGAACGGCCGATCGATCACCTCGAACCCTTCGTCTATCAAACCGCGCGCAATCTGGCGCTGGATCACCTGCGTTCACGCAGGATCCAGGCGCGTACGTTGCAGGAAGATGTCCCGCTGGACATTCTGCAAAGCGTCGCCGCCCCCACCAGTACTCCCGAAGATGCCACCCAGGCCGAGCAATTGCTCGAGCACCTGAGCGTCAGCCTCGGCCAGTTGAGCGCGCGTCAGCAGCGGATTTTCATCCTCAGCCGCCTGCACGGTTGCAGCTACCAGGAGATTGGCGATCAGTTGGACGTGTCCTTGAGCACCGTGCAAAAGGAACTCAAATTGATCATGGCCATCTGCGTAGGTGTGGCCGAACGGCTGGATCGGCCTTAAGCTGCATCCGACAGACGTGTCGATCCAGGCCGTAAGAAAGATCAATAGAACGTGGCGAAGACCCGAGGAACACCGTGACGGACCCGAATAAACTTCGCCCCCATGAGCTGGCTCATGAGGTGTTGCAAGACACGGCTATGGACCAGGCCCTCGATTGGCTGATCGCGCTGCAGTGCCCGCAGCCCGGGCAGCAAGCCGAGTTCGAAGCCTGGTTGGCCAGCGACCCGGCCCACGTCCATGCGTTCGGCAAGGCCCAGTCCGCCTGGGGCGGCGCACCGGTGCACAGCGCCGCCGTGGCCCTGGCGGTGCCGCGCACGCCGAGCGCCTGGCGCCGGATCAAACCCCATTGGAAACCGCTCGCCACGGCCGCTGTGCTGTTGATCGGCCTGTTCAGTTTCAGCAACCTGCCGGTGCGCCTGCAAGCTGACCACCTCACCGTGGTGGGCGAACGCCAGCGCCTGCAATTGGACGACGGCTCGAACGTACTGCTGAACACCAACTCGGCGTTTTCCAGCCGCATCCAGGATCACCAGCGCATCGTGCGCCTGTACCAGGGCGAAGCGTTTTTCGACGTCGCGCCAAGCCACGGCCTGCCCCTGCAAATCGACGCCGGCCCGGTGCGCGCCAGCGTGCGCGACACCGCCTTCGCCGTGCGCTACCTCAATGGCGAAGAAGCCCAAGTGCAAGTGCAGCGCGGTGATGTGGACCTGAGCAACACCTTCAACGATGCCCGCGTACGCCTGAGCGCGGGCGAAAGCATCCGCATCGGCCCCAAAGGCTTCGGCGCGCCGGCCAAGCTGGATGCCACCAAGGACCTGGCCTGGGTGCAAGGCCGGCTGATCTTCGAAAACTGCCCGATGAGCGAAGTGCTCGCCGAGTTGCGCCGTTATTACCCCGGCTGGATCGTCAACACCAACGAGCAACTGGCCAGCGTTGCGGTCACCGGCAATTACCGTCTGGACCAGCCCCTTGACGTGGTGCGCTCCCTGGCGCACATCACGTCGGCCAAGCTCTCGGAATACCCGGCGCTGGTGATCCTCAACTAAATGAGAATAATTTTTACTCGATAGCCTGCGGTGGTACGTCTCGTCTTAGCCAATGCAACTGATTCCTATTTGATTCGGTTCGCAACTATAAGATTCGTACCCGGAGCGCTCTCGATGTCCTCTCGTTTCAACCGCCGGTCTTCTTCACCCGTCCTGTCCTTGCTGACCGCCGCCATCCTGTTGGCCGGTGCGCCGGTGATGACCACCAGCGCCGCCGAACCGGCCTCGCGCAGCTACGGCAATTACACCTTCAGCATCGAGCAGCAACCGCTGGTCTCGGCACTTAACGCCTTTACCGCGGTGACCGGCTGGCAAGTCGGCCTGCCCGCCGAGCTGGGTCAAGGCGTGTCGTCGCCTGGCGTGAAGGGCCCACTGTCGCCGGAAAAAGCCCTGGAGCGCCTGTTGGTGGGGACCAACCTGAGCTACCGCAAACTGAGCAGTCACAACATCGTGCTGGAAAAGCGCGCAGCCGGCAGCACCCTCAACCTGCAGCAGGTCACCATCAGCGCCACCCGCAACGAGCAGCCCGTGAGCAGCGTACCGAGCACCGTCAGCGTGCATGAACGCGAGGAGCTGGACCGCCAGAACGTGAACACCATTCGTGAGATGGTGCGCTACGAGCCCGGCGTATCGGTGGGTGGCGCCGGCACGCGCGCAGGTAACGCCGGGTTCAACATCCGCGGCATCGATGGCGACCGCATCCTCACCCAGGTGGACGGCGTGGAAGTGCCGGGCAACTTCTTCAACGGCCCCTACGCCAAGACCCGTCGCAACTACGTCGACCCGGAAATCGTCAAGCGCGTGGAAATCCTGCGTGGCCCGGCTTCGGCCCTCTACGGCAGCAGCGCCATCGGCGGCGCGGTGAGCTACTTCACCCTCGACGCGGATGACATCATCAAGCCCGGCCAGGATGTCGGCGCCCGCCTGAAAACCGGCTACAGCTCCGCCGACGAGAGCTGGCTGACTTCCGGCACCTTCGCCGGCCGCGTGCAGGACTTCGACGGTTTGCTGCACCTGAGCCAGCGCAACGGCCATGAAACCGAGTCCTATAACGGCAACAACGCCACCGGCCTGGACCGCACCGGCGCCAACCCGGAAGAGGCACGCACCACCAACATCCTGGCCAAATTGGGCTGGAACTATGGCGATGACAATCGCCTGGGCCTGACGTACGAGAAGTACAAGGACGATCGCGACGTCAACCTGAAGAACGCGGTGGGCGGCCCGTTCATCGGCGGACGGGGTTTCAACCTGTACCGTGACCGTCGCGGCAACGACACCATCACCCGCGAACGTTTCGGCCTGGAAAACAGCGTGGCCCTCGAGTCACCGCTGGCAGACCGCCTTAAGACCAGCCTCAACTACCAGATCGCCAAGACCGACCAGACCACCGCCGAGATCTACCAGTCGGGCCGTCGTGTCCTGCGCACCCGCGACACGCTTTACGAAGAAAAACAGTGGGTCTTCGATGCCCAGCTGGACAAGGCCTTCAGTCTCGGTGAAACCGACCACCAAGTGACTTACGGCACAACGCTCAAGCAGCAAAAAGTCACCGGCTCGCGCGAAGGCAGTGCGACCTGCGTGGCCGTCGGCAGCGGCTGCACCGCCATTGGCGCGCCGAGCCCGGTCGCCAGCGACAGCGTGAAAAAATCCAGCGATTTCCCCGACCCGACCATCAACACCTATTCGCTGTTCGCCCAGGACCAGATCACCTGGGACAAATGGACCTTCCTGCCTGCCGTGCGCTACGACTACACCCAGCTCAAGCCCAAGCTCACCCAGGAATTCCTCAATACGGTAAACCCAACGGGTGCGGACACGGTCAGCGACAAGGAAAAAACCTGGCACCGCGTGACGCCCAAGTTTGGCCTGACCTACGCGCTGACGGACCACTACACCTGGTTCGGGCAATACGCCGAAGGTTTCCGCACACCATCGGCCAAGGCGCTCTACGGACGCTTTGAAAACCTGAACCTGGGCTACACCGTCGAGCCCAATCCGGACCTCAAGCCGGAGACCAGCAAAGGCATCGAGAGCGGCCTTCGCGGCAACTTCGACGAGGGTTCCTTCGAAATTGCGGTGTTCTACAACAAGTACCGCAACTTTATCGACGAAGACAACGCCGTGGTCGGTGCCACTGTCGAGCAGTTCCAGGCGGTGAACATCAAGCGCGCCACCATCAAGGGCGCCGAAGCCAAGGGTCGCCTGAACCTGGACGCTTTCGGCGCGCCAAACGGCCTGTACACCCTGGGTTCGGTGTCCTATGCCTACGGTCGCAACGACGAAAACGGCGAACCACTCAACAGCGTCAACCCGCTCAAGGGCGTATTCGGCCTGGGCTACGACAGGGACACCTATGGCGGCCTGTTGAGCTGGACCCTGGTGAAGAAACAGAATCGCGTCGACAGCTCCACCTTCCACGCACCTGACGGCGACACCCGCGCGCCGTTCAAGACGCCAGGCTTCGGCGTGGTCGACCTGACCGCCTACTACAAAGTCACCGACGACGTGACCGTCAACGGCGGTCTGTACAACCTGACCGACAAGAAGTACTGGAACTGGGATGACGTACGCAGCTACGACAGTGTCGGCGAAGCGGCCGTAACAGGCCCCGCCAACCTCGACCGCCTGACTCAGCCGGGCCGCAACTTCGCGATCAACCTGATCTGGGACATCTGACAACGCCGTTCACCTCGCCGACATTTCATCGGCGAGGTGAGGATTTTTTACTGTGCCGCGTCTTCTTGTTCGTCTAGTTGATAACAGCTCTCTTCAGGGCAACAAGGCGCCTACCTTCTCAAGGACTTTTTCATGACCGCTTCTCCTACTGCAGAACGCCAAAGCCTGCGCTCCCAGCGCCTGAACCAGATCACCCACGAGCCACACACCAAACTGGATGCACTGGTCAAAGCCCACGCGCCGTTCGAAACCCAGGCCAACTTTGCCCGTTTCGTGGTGGCGCAGTACCTGTTCCAGTCGGAGCTGGTTGCCCTGTACAACGATGCCGAACTGATCAAGATCGTCCCTGACCTGGCCGCGCGCTGCCGCGCCGAAGCCGCCAAACTCGACCTTGCCGACCTGGACACCGACGTGCCCGCACCAGTGGCCGGCGCGGTGAACAACCCGAGCCAGGCCGAAGCCTTGGGTTGGCTGTTTGTGTCCGAAGGCTCAAAACTGGGCGCTGCGTTCCTGATCAAGCGCGCCGTGGGCCTGGGCCTGAGCGAAACCTTCGGTGCCCGCCATCTGGGTGAGCCGGTCGGTGGTCGTGCCGAAGGCTGGAAAAGCTTCACGCGCACCCTTGACGCGCTGCAACTGAGCGCCGAAGAAGAAACCGCGATGGACAAAGGCGCGGTCGACGCGTTTGTGCGCTTCACCGTCTTGCTGGAACAGGCGTACGCTACGACCCCCGAACTGGCCTGACGCCGGGTTTGGAATGCGATTAACCCTGTGGGAGCGGTCTTGCTCTCACAGGTTGATACGATTCCAATCCGAATATTCCATCCCTCCTGTAAATCGCTCCCATGACCGGCAAAACCCAATCCACCTCAAAAATCGCACAGGTCCTCTTCGGCCTGCTGGCCTATGTCAGCCTGGGCATCGGGCTGGTGGCGATCGTGATTCCGGGTTTGCCTACCACCGAATTCATCCTGCTGGCCGCCTGGGCCGCCACCAAAAGTTCGCCACGCCTCAGCGCCTGGCTGGAAAACCACCACCTGTTCGGCCCTATCCTGTCCAACTGGCGTAACGGCAAAATCATCGCGCGCCGGGCCAAAGTCAGCGCCACCGTGAGCATGCTGCTGTGCGCGACGCTGATGCTGGTGATGCTCGACCATGGCTGGCCGATTTACCTGGCCATTGCCGGAATGAGCCTGGGCAACCTGTGGATCTGGTCACGCCCCGAACAGCTCGCAAAGCCCGCGTAACAGAGCCTGTCGGTATTCCCCTACCGCTCATCGCCTATTTCTCATGAAACCTTCTACAGCGCCGATGCTCCGGATAAGGCGCCGAATGGACGTGGGCGTGCTGGGCATTCCAACCCGTCCATTCGTGAGTGACCTATGTTCGAGACCCTCTCAATCCGCTTGAAAATTGTGCTGCTGTCAGGCCTCTGTCTGTTGGGGGTGATTGCGCTGGTGGTTGGCATCAACCTCTACAACACCAACCAGAACGATCGATTGGTCAGCAACTCAAGCTCGCGCATGCTCACTGCCAGCGTCGAACAACTGCTGCAAGCCAAGGCCGCCGAACAGGCGGTGCAATTACAAAAGACCTTCGGCGACAGCCTGGTGGCGCTGACCGCGCTGGCTGACCAGATCAAGGGCCTGCGCGTTATGGCCGCTAAGCGTGGGGTGGACGCCGGCGCGCTGCGCGAAGACATCAACCAGAGCCTCAAGACCACCTTTGACCGTAACAGCAAAGTGCTGGGGTTCTGGCTGTCGTTCGAACCCAACGGCCTGGACGGCAGGGACAGCGAATTCGTCGATGACAAAGCGCGGGTCTCCAACGACAAAGGGCGCTTCGCCAGCTATTGGAGCCGCGCCGGCGGCGACGGTTTGAACACGGTCATGGTCGAGGAAGACCTGAACAAGACCACCCTCACGTTAAGCGGAACGCCCTACAACATCTGGTACACCTGCCCACGGGACACCCGCAACACCTGCCTGCTGGACCCGTATGAAGATACCGTGGGCGGAAAACCCGTGCTGATGACCACCCTTGCAATGCCACTGCTCGTAGAAGGCAAACTCATTGGCGTCGTCGGCGTCGACATCGCCCTCACCGCCCTGCAAGCGACCACTGACGCCGCGCAGAAAGACCTGTTCAACGGCGCGGCGAAGCTGGAAATTCTCTCCAGCACCGGCCTGATCGCCGCTTACAGTGGCGAGCCGGCCAAGGTCGGCAAAAACCTGGCCGACACCCTCGGCGCCGAAAGCAAAGAAATTGTTCAATTGCTGGCGGGCGACACTCGCATGATCCGCACACAGGACGACACCATTCGCGCCGTGTACCCGGTCAAGCCGATTGCCGAAGCCAAGTCGTGGGGCGTGGTAATCGAGCTGCCAAAAGCCGTGATGCTGGCCGATAACGTCAAGCTGCACGCCATGCTCGACAACGCCCAGGCGGCAGGCACTCTCAAAACCTTGCTGGTGGCGGCCGCCGCCGCCCTGCTCGGGTTGCTGCTGATCTGGCTGACCGCCACCGGCGTAACCCGCCCGATCAACAGTGTGGCCGCCATGCTCAAGGACATCGCCAGCGGTGACGGCGACTTGACCCAACGCCTGGCCTACGCCAGGAAAGACGAACTGGGCGAGTTGGTGAACTGGTTCAACCGGTTTCTCGACAAGCTGCAACCGACCATCACGCAGATCAAGCAAAGCATCACCGAAGCCCGCGGCACGGCGGACCAGTCTTCGGCCATTGCGCGCCAGACCAGCGAAGGCATGCAGGTGCAGTTTCGCGAAATCGACCAAGTGGCCACCGCCTCCAATGAAATGAGCGCCACCGCCCACGACGTGGCCAACAGCGCGTCCCATGCCGCCAGCGCAGCGCGGGGGGCTGACCAGTCGGCGCGTGAGGGCATGTCGATCATCGAACAAAGCACCCGCGACATCACCACCCTGGCCGAAGAAGTCAGCAAGGCCGTGGGCGAAGTCGAGGCGCTGGCGGTCAACAGCGAGCAGATCGGCTCCGTGCTCGAAGTGATTCGCAGCATTGCCGAACAAACCAACCTGCTGGCGCTCAACGCCGCGATTGAAGCGGCACGCGCCGGGGAAAGCGGGCGTGGGTTCGCGGTGGTGGCTGACGAAGTGCGCAACCTGGCCAAGCGCACCCAGGATTCGGTGGAAGAAATCCGCCAGGTGATCGAGCGTATCCAGAGCGGTACCCGTGGCGTGGTGGCAACCATGCACTCGAGCCAAAACCAGGCCCAGAACAATGCCGGGCAGATCCATCAGGCGGTGCAGGCCCTGGGCAAGATCAGCGACGCCGTCACCGTGATCAGCGACATGAACCTGCAAATCGCCAGCGCCGCCGAACAGCAGAGCGCCGTGGCCGAAGAGGTCAACCGCAACGTGTCGGCGATTCGCACCGTGACCGAAACCCTCACCGGCCAGGCCACCGAATCGGCGGCCATCAGCAGCCAACTCAATGCGCTGGCCAGCCAGCAGATGAAACTCATGGATCAGTTCAAGGTTTAAATCACAACAAAACACCCCTGTGGGAGGGCCACCTCCCACAGCATCCGTGCCTTAAAGGCCGGTCCAGGCGCTGACAAACTGCGTCAGGTCTTCTTTGGCGGCCGTACGCGGCGGGTTCTGCGGGGTACCCAGATAGAGGAAGCCAATCACTTGCTCATCCGCCGTCAGCCCCAGGCCCTTGGCGACGTGGGCGGAGTACGACAACTCACCGGTGCGCCACACCGCGCCGATCCCTTGGGCATAAGCGGCCAGCAGAATGCCGTGTGCCGCACAGGCCGCCGCCAGCAGTTGCTCGGATTTGGGCACCTTGAAGTGTTCCTGCAGGCGGGCAATCACCACCACCACCAACGGCGCGCGCAACGGGCCGTTCTGGGCCTTGTCGATAGCGGCTTGCGGCGCATCGGGGTCTTGCAGGCGCGCAGCCTCGGCCAGCAGCGTGCCCATGTGTTCACGGGCCGCACCTTCTACCGTGAGGAAACGCCACGGGCGCAGTTGACCGTGGTCGGGGGCGCGCATGGCGGCGGCGAACAGGACGTCGCGCTGCGCCTGGGTCGGTGCCGGCTCCAGCAAACGCGGCACGGAAACACGGTTGAGCAAAGCGTCGAGAGCCTGCATTGGCCACCTCCAGAAAAAAATGTGCGGTCATTCTAGCGGGAATGAATCGGCTACCACCAAACGATAATTGCTCTTATTCATTCCCCCCGGCCCTGTTAGACTTTGCGACCACATTTTTCGACCTGATTCAGGAAACTCGATGGTTCGTTCGCTTGTTCGTCTGTCCGTTGCATGCATGGCCTTGGGCCTGGTGGCGTGCGATGACGCCCCACGCTTTTCCAAGGCCGAGCCTGGCGAGGCGCGGGCAGGCGGCGCGGCGACGGTGAACAAGCGTGACCAGAACGCGTTTTCGCTGCCATCGGCCAACCTGTCACCGACGCGCCGCCTGGACTTCAGCGTCGGCAACAGTTTCTTTCGCAGCCCCTGGGTGATCGCGCCGTCCACCACCACGGCCCGTGACGGCCTGGGCCCGCTGTTCAACACCAACGCCTGCCAGAACTGCCATATCAAGGACGGCCGCGGCCACCCGCCGCTGCCCGACGCGGCCAACGCGGTGTCGATGCTGGTGCGTCTGTCGATCCCTGACACCCCCGCCTACGCCAGGCTCATCGAACAGGCGGGCGTCGTGCCGGAGCCGGTGTACGGCGGGCAACTGCAGGACATGGCCGTGCCCGGCGTGGCGCCGGAGGGCAAGGTGCGCGTCGACTACACGCCGGTCAATGTCACCTTCAAGGACGGCACGGTAGTGGAGTTGCGCAAGCCGGACCTGCAGATCACCCAGCTCGGCTATGGGCCGATGCACCCAGACACGCGCTTCTCGGCGCGCATCGCGCCGCCGATGATCGGCCTGGGTCTGCTCGAGGCCATCAGCGACGCCGACATCCTGCGCAACACCGACGCGGGCACGGCCGACAAAGGCGCCATCGTCGGCCGTGCGAACCGGGTGTGGGACGACGCCGAACAAAGGACCGTCCTCGGGCGTTTCGGCTGGAAAGCCGGGCAACCGAATCTCAATCAACAAAATGTTCACGCATTTTCAGGTGATATGGGCCTCTCCACGTCCCTGAGACCCTTCGATGACTGCACCGACACCCAGGTGGCCTGCAAACAGGCGCCCAACGGCAACGGCCCCGATGGCGAGCCGGAAGTCAGCGATAACATCCTGCGTCTGGTGCTGTTCTACACCCGCAACCTTGCAGTGCCCGTGCGCCGTGACGTCGACAGCCCGCAGGTGCTGGCCGGCAAGAACCTGTTCTATCAGGCCGGTTGCCAGGGTTGCCATAAACCGACATTCACCACCGCCACCAACGCGGCCGAACCCGAACTGGCCAGCCAGGTGATCCGGCCCTACAGCGACCTGCTGCTGCACGACATGGGCCCAGGCCTTGCCGACAACCGCACCGAATTCAAGGCCAGTGGCCGCGACTGGCGCACTGCGCCGTTGTGGGGCATCGGCTTGACGCAAACCGTGAGTGGTCACACCCAGTTTTTGCATGACGGCCGCGCCCGCAATCTGCTTGAAGCCGTGCTCTGGCATGGCGGTGAGGCACAAGCCGCGCAGCAGCATGTGTTGTCCTTTAATGCCGAGCAGCGCGCTGCGTTGCTGGCCTTCCTGAATTCTTTATAAGCTTCGCCCCAATTACAGAAGGGAGCTCGACATGTTCCGTCCCAAGTTGTTGTTCACCAGCCTGGCCGCCCTCGCCCTTGGCGCCTGCTCGCCCCAGGACCCGCAAGCGGTCACCTCGGCGGCGATCGCCAAACAAGTGATCCTGCCGACCTACAGCCGCTGGGTCGAAGCCGACCGTCAGTTGGCCGTCAGTGCCCTGGCCTACTGCCAAGGCAAGGAAAGCCTGGACACCGCCCGTGCCGACTTCCTCCACGCGCAAAAAGCCTGGGCCGAACTGCAACCGCTGCTGATCGGCCCATTGGCCGAAGGCAACCGTTCGTGGCAGGTGCAGTTCTGGCCGGACAAGAAAAACCTGGTCGGTCGTCAGGTCGAGCAACTGGTCGAAGCCCAGCCACAGATCGACGGCGCCGCCCTGGCCAAGTCCAGCGTGGTGGTGCAAGGCCTGTCGGCCTACGAATACATCCTCTACGACGCCAAGACCGACCTCGCTGATGACACGCAGAAAGCCCGTTACTGCCCGCTGCTGGTGGCGATCGGCGACCGTCAGAAAGCCTTGGCCGAGGAAATCCTGGCCAGTTGGAACAGCACCGACGGCATGCTGGCGCAGATGACCAAGTTTCCCAACCAGCGCTACGCCGATTCCCACGAAGCCATTGCCGACCTGCTGCGCGTGCAAGTGACCGCACTGGACACCCTCAAGAAAAAACTCGGCACGCCGATGGGCCGCCAGACCAAAGGTATCCCGCAGCCATTCCAGGCCGACGCATGGCGCAGTCAATCATCCCTGCAAAGCCTGGAAGCCAGCCTCGCAGCTGCCCAGACTGTGTGGGTCGGTGTCGATAACAAGGGCTTGCGTGGCCTGTTGCCTTCAGACCAGAAGCCGTTGGCCGAGAAGATTGACGCGGCGTACGCAGCGTCTCTGAAGCTGTTCGCCAGCAATCAGCGCACCCTCAACGAACTGCTGAGCGATGACGCCGGACGCCAGCAACTCAACGACATTTATGACAGCCTCAACGTCGTCCACCGCCTGCACGAGGGCGACCTGGCCAAGGCGCTGGGCATCCAACTGGGCTTTAACGCCAACGACGGTGACTGATGATGCTCAGGCGACAGGTTTTGGCGGTTGGCAGCGTGCTGCTCAGTGCGCTCACTCTGGGTGGCTGGACCCTGTTCAAAAGCAAAGACAAGGGCCCGCTGCTGCTGTCGGCGCGCGATGATGCAGAAGGCGGGCACTACGCCGTGGGTTATCGCCTGGACGGCAAGCAAGTGTTTGCCACCCGGGTCGGCCAACGCTGCCATGACATCATCAACCACCCGACGCTGCCGATTGCGCTGTTTGTCGCCCGTCGGCCGGGCACCGAGAGCTACCTGATCGACCTGCGTGATGGCGCCTTGCTGCAAACCCTCACGTCGCTGCCCAACCGCCATTTCTACGGCCATGCGGTGATTCACAAGAGCGGCGACTTTCTCTACGCCACCGAGAACGACACATCCGACCCCGGCCGTGGCCTGCTCGGCGTGTATAGGTTCGAAGGCGAGCGCCTGGTGCACAGTGGTGAGCTTTCCACCCATGGCATCGGCCCGCACCAAGTGTCGTGGATGCCCGACGGCGAAACGTTGATCGTGGCCAATGGCGGTATCCGCACCGAAGCCGAAAGTCGCGTGGAGATGAACCTCAACGCCATGGAACCAAGCCTGGTGCTGATGCGCCGCGACGGCACCTTGATCAGCAAGGAAACCCTGGCCCAACAGATGAACAGCGTGCGCCATATGGGCATCGCCAGCGACGGCACCATCGTCACCGGGCAGCAATTCATGGGGCCGTCCCACGAGCGTTCCGAGTTGCTGGCGATCAAGCGGCCGGGACAGCCATTCGTGGCCTTTCCGGTGGCGGACGCGCAGTTGCAGGCGATGGGGCACTACACCGCCAGCGTCGCCGTGCACAGCGAGTTACGCCTGGTGGCGCTGACCGCACCGCGCGGCAATCGCTTCTTCATCTGGGATATGGACAGCGGCGAGCTGCGTCTGGACGGGCCCTTGCCGGACTGCGCCGGCGTCGGCGCGGTGGCGGATGGGTTTGTGGTGACATCGGGCCAAGGCCGTTGCCGTTTCTATGATTGCCGCCAGACGCCGTTGGCAGCCACGCCGCTGGAGCTACCGGCGGGGCTCTGGGACAACCACCTGCACTTGATTTAAACCGGTTTGCCAGACAAAAAAAGGGCCTCGCATCGCAAGGCCCTTTCTTGGGGGGTTGAATCGTTTCAACTTTGCGGCCTCATCCCTTGAGACAGTCCAAACATGAACAGCAGCAGCTCGTGGTCCGGCTTGGCTGCCACACTCGCCTTGGCGACGCGCGGCAACAAGCATTGCGCACCCTCCTGCGTAGCGCTGAGTACCTGTGTGCGAGGCTGTTCCCACGCGGCCAGGGCCAAGGCTGCAACGCCTAATGCCCCCACCAGGAACACACCTCGTGCTATTTCTAGCTTCATTTGGTTAAACCCTTGATAGCGCTGCCAAACGCCGTCTCGTAAAAGTAGCTCAGTTTTGCCCAGTCGCTATCGCTCCACGACGAATGGCGACGCAGCTGTTGCATATCGTGGGAAGCCGCGCGATAGGCGGTCAAGCGTTGGCGGCACTTTTCAAAATCCAGCAAGGCTACCTCGACGTTGGCCGAGTCGCCCTCTCCCGTCACCCGTACGAAAATATGCTTGATATACAGGCAACCATGCTGCCAGCGCCCTTTGTGCATACGGGCAAGGGTGCCGGCCAATTCCTTGAGCAGGCGTTCGTGCAGCAACTCGCCGTAGCGTTCACGGCCGCCTGCGGCGTACCAGTTTTCAATTTCGTCGAAGCCGTCGAGGGCCGAAGTGACCAACAATGCCTTCCATTGGTGCTCGGCATCACGGCGTGCCTCACAGAACACCAGTTCCGGCACGCGCACGTCGAGCAAACGCAGGCCCTTGAGAGCGTCGCGCTCACGCAGCACGGTAGGGCGACCGAAGGGATGCAGCCAACTGCGGTAAATATGACCGGTCTGGCGTTTGCTGTAGAGCAAGCGGCCATTGGCGCTCGTCACCCGCTGCACACCACTTTCACCGCCGCGCCGACGATTGGGCTCTTCGACCCACTCGCCCTGCTGGCGCCAGAAGTAATCGAACCTTTCTTCGGGAGTTACGTGACTGCCTGCTACGCACTCAACTGCCATCCTGTTACCTCTTGCGCAATACATACACCCGCCACATGGCGTAGAGCGGTATGAAGTCCAGGGATTCCTGAACACGGAACCCGGCCTGCTCAAATTCTGCCTCGACAGTAGCAGCCGGTAACACAAACCGGTTTTGGTAACCGTCCTGCTCATCTTTCTTGCGACGCTGCGCTTCGAGCCGCTTGCGTTTCCAGGCTTTGAAATTGCCGTCGACCCACAGCGAAACGATCACGCTGTCGCGGGTAACCCGCTGAAATTCCCGCAATATCGCCAACCGGTGCGCCGGATCCCCAATGTGGTGCAACAGGCGCATACAGAAGATGCTGTCGACCGAGTTATCAGGCAGATCGATGTCGAAAGCAGATGTCTGCAAGGGCCGTACCCGTTTCACCACTTCCGCCGGTTGGGCGACGGTTGCGACCTTGAGCATAGATGCCGAATTGTCGGCGCCAATAATCACGCGGTTGGGTTTTTCCGCCAGTAAAGGCCAGAAGCGTCCGGCGCCGCACGGCAGGTCCAGCACCAGGCCTGGCTCACCGGCCATCGCCAGCGCACCACGGGCCAATTGCTCGTCGCGTTTATGGGACAGGCGGCGCGCGAGATTGTCCTGATGTTTGAGCAAATATTCCTGCGCGTGTTCGTCGTCGTATTTTTCGGAAAATTCGAGCTTGATGGGGTTAGACATCACTGATCTCCAGTTACTGATGCCTACAACCTTAAGCACCGAACTGTGATCAACAGGTCAACCGTGTGTGAAAAACTCGTCCTGTCCAACCCCATACATTTCAAGACTTTACAGACACAAGCAATAGCATGGGGCCATCTTCGCCGAATGACGGGGATGTCTGGCAGGATAGCGGCAGTGTCAGCGGTCAGGCCTTGGCCTGACCTAATTCCACGTGAAAGCGGCAACCGTTGGGGTCCATGGTACTGAGGCTGACGCGCCATCCCTGGTTCTCGCAAATGCGCTGCACCAACGACAACCCCAGGCCCAGGCCATCACCGCGCTTCTCGCTACCGCGTACGAATGGCTCGAACATCGCTTCGCGTTTTTCTTCGGGAATGCCGACGCCACTGTCTTCCACCACAAACCCACTTGGCTCGAGGGTCAGGCGAATAAACCCTTGCTCGGTGTAATGCAGGGCGTTGCGCAGCAGGTTGCCCATCACCGCGTGCAGGAAGGTGGTGTTGTAGCGTGTGTCCAGGGGGTTGCCGGGGTGGTAGATCAGTTCCAGGCCCTTGTGTTCGATCTGCTCACGCCAGATGCCAAGCAGGTCCTCGGCCACCTGGGTAAGGGTCACCTGGGGCGACATCGCCCCGTCGTTGTGTTCGGCGCGAGCCAGCATCAGGAAGGTCTGCACCAGCTCGCGCATCTCTTCACAGGCGCGGGCAATGCGTTGCACTTGATTGCGCCCGCGCTGATCGATGGCCGGGTTTTCCAGCAACAGTTCGCAGGAACTGGCCAGCACCATCAAGGGCGTGCGCAGTTCGTGGCTCACATCACTGGTGAACATCTGCTCGCGGGACAAGGCCTGGCGCAGTCGCCCCAGCGTGGCATCGAAGGCCACGGCCAGCTCACCTACTTCATCGGCCGCGTAGTCCGGCGCCAGCGGCGGCGCCAGGCCCAGCAACTGGTCGCGATGGCGCACCTGGCGGGCCAGACGCACCACCGGCGCCATCACTTTGCGTGCCAGTACCCAGCCGAGGAACACCGCCAGCGCCAAGCTGAGCACGAAGCCCACCAGCACCACGGCAAACAGCACGCGCTCACGTTCTTCGAAATCGCTTTGATCCTGCAGCAGCACATAACGCCGGCCGTCGATCACTTCGACCATGGCGTGGTAAGAGAGCGACTCGCGAAACACCTCGTGAAAACCCGGTTCCAGGTGCCGAAGGTCTTTGGGCAGCTCAAAATCTCCCCGCCCGCCGCTGAAATAGAACAGTTGGTCCGGTTCGGGCCGGTGGCGCCAGTCCTCGACGCTGTCCATCAACAGCAGCCGTTGCAGGTCGCCGCCCAGGCCCGCTGAGATCAGCTTCTCTTCCACCAGGTGCACCGTCGCAACGATGCCCATGGCGAACGCCCCCGCCACCAACGCGCTCATCAACGCAAAGGCAATGATGATCCGCTGGGCAAGGCTTTGCTTAAACTCCATCACGTCCCTCGGCCAGGCGGTAGCCCACACCGTGCACCGTGTGCAGCAACGGCTTGGCAAAGGGCTTGTCGATCACTTGGCGCAATTGATGAACGTGGCTGCGCAGGCTGTCGCTGTCCGGGCAATCATCGCCCCACAGCGCTTCCTCGAGGATTTCCCGGCGCAGCACATGGGGACTTTTTTGCATCAGTACGGCGAGCAGCTTGAGGCCGACCGGGTTGAGCTTAAGCAGGCGCCCTTCGCGGGTCACTTCCAGGGTATCGAGGTCGTAATGCAGGTCGGCGACTTGCAGGGCACGGCGCCCGCCACCCTGAGCACGGCGCAGCACCGCTTCGATGCGCGCTGCCAGCTCCGAGAGAGCAAAGGGTTTGAGCAGGTAATCGTCGGCGCCGGACTTGAAGCCCTGCAGCCGGTCGTCCAACTGGTCGCGAGCGGTGAGCATGATCACCGGCGTGTCGCGGCGAGCGTCTTCACGCAGACGCTTGCACAGGGTGTAGCCATCGATACCCGGCAGCATGATGTCGAGCACGATCAGGTCGTAATGCTCGGTGGCCGCCAGGTGCAGGCCGGACAAGCCGTCCTGCGCACAGTCGACGGTGTAGCCCTTGAGCCCCAAATAATCCGCCAGATTGGCCAAAATATCGCGGTTGTCTTCAACCAATAAAATTCGCATGGCGGTGTCTCCGTACGCGGTAACGGCCGTGATGGCTCGCGCAGCTTAAGGGCAAGTGTGGCTCACGACTAGGGCGTGAGCTCGACTTCATTGGTATTTTCAACCGATTGACGCGCTTCACGGCTTTTTCACTGATGCTTCACTCGCTGCCCACAAAAGGGCTGTCAGGCTGATGCACCGTCACGCCGAAAAAAAGCAGGGCGTAAAAAAACCCCGCCTGCATCACTGCAGGCGGGGCTTTTTCAGTACAGGGGTAAGGCTGGCTTACATCATGCCGCCCATGCCACCCATGCCGCCCATGTCTGGCATACCGCCGCCAGCCGAGCCTTCAGCTTTTGGCTTGTCAGCAATCGCAACTTCGGTGGTCAGCAACAGACCAGCAATCGAAGCGGCTGCTTGCAGCGCCGAACGGGTGACCTTGGTTGGGTCCAGGATACCCATTTCAACCATGTCGCCGTATTCGCTGGTGGCGGCGTTGTAACCGTAGTTACCTTTACCGTTCTTCACTTCGTTGACCACAACGCTTGGCTCGTCGCCGCTGTTGGAAGCGATCTGACGCAGTGGAGACTCAACGGCGCGACGCAGCACAGCGATACCGACGTTCTGGTCAGCGTTGTCGCCCTTGAGGTCAACCAAGGCTTCCAGAGCACGGATCAGCGCAACGCCACCGCCAGGTACCACGCCTTCTTCGACGGCTGCGCGGGTTGCGTGCAGGGCGTCTTCAACGCGGGCTTTCTTCTCTTTCATTTCAACTTCGGAACCAGCGCCAACCTTGATCACTGCAACGCCGCCGGACAGCTTGGCCAGACGCTCTTGCAGTTTTTCACGGTCGTAGTCCGAAGAAGTCTCGGCAACCTGGGCGCGGATCTGGTTGATGCGCGATTGGATGTCGCCGTCAACGCCAGCACCGTCAACGATGATGGTGTTTTCTTTGGAGATGGTCACGCGCTTGGCACTACCCAGGTTTTCCAGGGTGGCGCTTTCCAGGCTCAGGCCGATCTCTTCGGAGATAACGGTACCGCCGGTCAATACGGCGATGTCCTGCAGCATGGCTTTGCGACGGTCGCCGAAGCCTGGAGCCTTGACGGCCGCGACTTTAACGATGCCACGCATGTTGTTCACAACCAGGGTCGCCAGGGCTTCGCCTTCAACGTCTTCGGAAACGATCAGCAGCGGACGGCCGGCTTTAGCCACGGCTTCCAGTACTGGCAGCATTTCGCGGATGTTGGAGATCTTTTTGTCGACCAGCAGGATCAGCGGGCTTTCCAGCTCGGCAACCATGGTTTCCGGCTTGTTGACGAAGTACGGGGACAGGTAGCCACGGTCGAACTGCATGCCTTCTACAACCGACAGTTCGTTTTCCAGGCCAGTGCCTTCTTCAACGGTGATCACGCCTTCTTTACCGACTTTTTCCATGGCTTCGGCAATGATGTCGCCGATGGAGCTGTCGGAGTTGGCGGAGATGGTGCCTACCTGAGCGATGGCCTTGGTGTCGGCGCATGGCTTGGACAGGTTTTTCAGCTCAGCTACGACGGCGATGGTCGCCTTGTCGATACCGCGCTTGAGGTCCATCGGGTTCATGCCGGCAGCGACGGCTTTCAGGCCTTCGTTGACGATCGACTGAGCCAGAACGGTGGCGGTGGTGGTGCCGTCGCCTGCGTCATCGTTGGCACGGGAGGCAACGTCTTTGACCAGCTGCGCGCCCATGTTTTCGAAACGGTCTTCCAGTTCGATTTCTTTAGCGACGGAAACGCCGTCCTTGGTGATGGTCGGAGCGCCGAAGCTCTTCTCGATGATCACGTTACGGCCTTTAGGGCCCAGGGTCGCTTTTACTGCGTCAGCCAGGATGTTGACACCGGTGAGCATTTTCTTACGGGCGGAATCGCCGAATTTAACTTCTTTAGCAGCCATGATCGATATTCCTTAAATACTTTGTAGTAACGGGAAAATGAGCGGGAAAATCAGTCTTCCAGAACGGCGAGAATTTCGTTCTCAGCCATTACCAGCAGGTCTTCGCCGTCGACTTTCACAGTGTTGCTGCCGGAGTACGGGCCAAAGACAACCTTGTCACCGACTTTAACGGCCAGCGCACGTACATCACCGTTTTCCAGAGTCTTGCCTGGACCTGCAGCGACGATCACACCGTGGTTGGCTTTTTCAGCAGCCGAACCTGGCAGGACGATACCGCCAGCGGTTTTCTTTTCTTCTTCGCTGCGACGGATTACGACGCGGTCGTGCAGAGGACGAAGCTTGCTCATTGTCGATCTCTCCTAATTGTGTTTTTCATCGGCCGGTATAAGTACCGGCGGGTTGTATTCCGGCGTTGCCGGTCGCGCCTCGCCAAGCAAGACGCGGAAGTCTGTCTGGTGTCACCACCAGAAACCTTGCGGTGACCGTTACATAAGGGCGCACAAGCTGATTACAAGGGGGCGTGGTGGATTTTTTTTGCATCTGTCGGTCGGTAAATGAGACACGGCACCCGAAGGTGCCGTGCCAGTGAAGCGGTTATTTGTTGTCGCGGTGCTCGAACTCGCCTTCGATCACATCGCCTTCTCGCCCCAACGGCTGGCGCGGAGCCGGGCCGCCACGGGGTTGCAGGTCGTCGGCGAACGCACGCTGGCGCATCGCGGCCTCTTCGGCGCGCTGGCGCATCTTGTTGGCCAGCACTTTGCGGGTAAACGGCAGCAGCATCACCAGCCCGACTACGTCGCTGATGAAGCCCGGCAGAATCAGCAGACCACCGGCCAGGGCCATCATCAGGCCTTCGAGCATGGTTTGCGCCGGAAGTTCGCCACGGTTCAGGCTTTCACGGGCACGCAGCGCCGTGGCCAGACCGGCGACGCGCAGCACCAGAACGCCGAGCATCGAGCCGAGAATGATCAGCAACAGGGCGGGGAAAAAACCAATCGCACTGCTGACTTGAACGAATACGAACAGCTCCAACACCGGGAACAGCAGAAAGAGCAATAAAAAAGGGCGCATCAAATGGTTCCTCAACGCAAGAATGCCTTGCCAGTCCACCCTAGATGACGTCGCCATTGTGTGAATTCAAGCGTCAGCCACCGCTTTTTTCGGCCAAGCGTCGGCGTGGGCCAATGAAACCAAGGCTTCGCGCACTTGTGTCGGTGTGTTGCAAGGCTCGGCGAAGGGCAACCAGTGCAGCGATTGGCCAATGCGCAGGTGCATGCCTTCGCTGTCGATGCCGACCAATTGCGCGGGCTCGCTGGCAGACAAGCCCGCCAGCGCGACGTAATGGGCGATGGCCTTGGCGTGATCGCTGTTCATGTGTTCGACCATGCTGCGCTCAGCGTTGCCGAAGAACGGGTTGGCCAGGGTCAATTGGTCAACCCAGTGAATCGCGCCGAAACCGCCGATATACCGGTGGCGTACCGGCTTGAGTACCCAGAAATCGAAATCGTGGGCCTTGTGGTAGTTGGCGGACTCGGGAAAGTAGCGGTAATAACGCTCGGCGGCCGCCTCGATGGCGTCGGCCTCTTGCAGCTTCTCGGCTTCGCCCAGGTAGGTCAGGCGCCCTACGGCCTGCACATCATCGGCCTCGCGTTCGCCCACCAACAGGGAGCACTTGGGGTCTTTCTGCAGGTTGTGGGTGTGCTGGGCAATGCGGCTGATCAGGATCAGCGGGCGGCCCTGCTCATCCAGGCAATACGGCACCACCGAACCGAAGGGAAAGCCGGGCATGGCCTTGGACAGTGTGGAGAGAGCTCCACGGTATTCCTTGAGCAACAGCTCTCGGGCGTTCTTGGCAACCTGTGCGCTCAACGTATGACTCCTCGGGTATTCAGCCGCCCACTGCGTATGGGAATGGATCTCAACACAAGGTAATCAATATAAGCGCCGGTTGCCAGGGGCTCTGTTACCAGGCCACACCGAAGCCTGCGGTGTAACGGGTCTTGCTCAAGCTGCTGTCGGAGTCGCCACTGATGACGTCGCGCTCGGCCTTGAGGTTGAGAGAGGCCCACTCGGTGACTTTGTAACGCAAGCCCATTTCCGCATCGAGGGAGTAGTCGACCGGCCCGTCGATTGGCCGACCCAGTTCACCGTTGGTGAAGAACTCGACCGTCTTGCCGACCAGGTAACGGTTGTAGTTCCACTTCATGGCCACCGAATAGAAGTTGTCTTTGCCGCCCTCGGCATATTCATAGTCGGTGCGGTTGATCAGCGAGCCAAGGGAGAACGCGCCCAGTTCATCGTCCCAGAACTGGTAGCCCGGGCCGGTACCCACGGTGCGCTGGCGGGCCAGGTCTTCAACTTTGTCGCGCTTGTAGGTCAAACGGCCCTGCCAGAACCAGTGCTCGGTGAGGAAACGGTCCAGGTCGTATTCCAGGGCCCAGTTGTCGGTGGTGGTCACTTCGTCCTGGAATTCGCGGTTGTATTCGCCCTGGCCGGTGTGGCGCCATTGACCATGGCGCGCGGTAGTCTTGAAGTCGACGTCGTAGTCGTTGGTGTCTTTCTCGGCGCGCTTGTAGTCCAGCGCCATGTCGACGTTGCCCTTCCACACCAGGTCTTCGATCACCGGCTTGGGCTTGAGGATCTGCTGGATGCTTGCCAAATCAACGGTTTTGGGCGCCTCGCCATTGGCCAGCACCACTTTGCCGTCATCTGCCGCCTTGAGGGACTTGGCCTTCTCGCCGACGTAGGCATCCTGCTTGACCAGCAACTCCTGGTCACTCTCCAGGGTCTTGACCTGCTTCCAGTCCACGGGAATGGCGCCTGCATAATCGGTCTGGATCAGCAGCTTGCCGCCGTCGAAGACCTTGATCTTGCCGGTCAGGCGGTCACCGTTTTTCAACCAGACGGTATCTGCGAGCAAAGGCGTGGAGGCGCTGAAAACAGCAAGGCACAGCAGGGTTCTGGACAACATAAGCAGATTCAAGGCTCGAGGTTGGCGAAAAAGAGGGCATTATCGTGTTAGATAACGTCTTAGCAAGGACTGACTCGAGTATCCGGGTTGAGTTCAATGCTCACCGCCATGTTTGCAGATGATTCTTACAAGAATGCCGACGATTTCAACGGATAGCCTCACAGTGACGCACGCTGACGAAACCCCGCAAAGCCCCGCCGAGATGCGCCGCACCGCGCTGTACCTGACTTTGGCGCAAGTGCCCGAAGGCTGCGTGGTGAGTTACGGCGAACTGGCCCAACTGGCCGGCCTGGGACGTGCGGCGCGCTGGGTCGGGCGCACGTTGAGCCAACTGCCCGAGGGTTCCACATTGCCTTGGCACCGCGTGCTGGGTGCCGGCGGTCGGATAAGCCTGCCGGTGGGCAGCGCATCGGGCGACGAACAGCGCGCACGCTTGCGCAGTGAGGGTGTCAGCATCCTGAATAATCGCGTTGATATTCGGCGCCATGGCTGGCGCCCGGTAGAGCACAGCGGTTAGAGTGCGCGCTTTGTTTCCGCAAACCTGAGGCAGACTCCAGCCCATGCCCCGTAAAACCTGGCGCGCCGCGCTCGCTGCCTATGCCAGCCCCTCGACGTTAGTGCTGTTGTTGCTCGGCTTTGCCGCCGGCTTGCCTTACATGTTGGTGTTCTCGACGCTTTCGGTGTGGTTGCGCGAGGCCGGTGTGGCTCGCGAGACCATCGGCTATGCGAGCCTGATCGGCCTGGCGTATGCCTTCAAATGGGTATGGTCGCCACTGCTCGACCAATGGCGCCTGCCGCTGCTCGGCAAACTCGGACGGCGTCGTTCGTGGCTGGTCCTGTCCCAGTCGCTGGTGATCCTCGGATTGATCGGCATGGGCTTCTGCGACCCGCAAAAACACTTGTCCTGGTTGATTGCTATCGCGGTGATCGTGGCCTTCGCGTCCGCCACCCAAGACATCGCTGTCGATGCTTATCGCCTGGAAATCGCCGACGACAGCCGCCAGGCCGCACTGGCCGCCAGCTATATGTCGGGCTACCGCATTGCTGCCCTGCTGGCCACGGCCGGCGCACTGTTTTTTGCCGAAGGCTTCGGCTCCACCGGCTTCAACTATAAGCACGCGGCGTGGACCGGCACCTATGTGCTGTTTGGCGTGCTGATGATCCCTGCGCTGCTGACCACCCTGTTCATGCGCGAACCGAATGTGCCCTTGCGCACCCAGTTGCAGGCCGGGCGCTACAGTTTCGTGCATCAACTGGCGTCGGTATTTGTGCTCATCGTGCTGCTGGTGTCCGTGCCGGCCATGTTTACCCAGCTATTCAACACCGACTTCGCCAGCGTGCTGTTCCAGGGCGTCAGCCTGTGGGACCTGCTGATGGAAGACCGCGCCTTCCTGCGCGCCATCCTCTATATCACGCTCACCGCACTGTGCCTCTCGGCCATGGGGCGCCGCGGCCTTGCACCAGTGCTGACGCCGGTCAACGACTTTATCCTGCGCTACCGCTGGCAAGCGCTGCTGCTGCTGGGGCTGATCGCCACCTATCGCATGTCCGACACGGTGATGGGCGTGATGGCCAACGTGTTCTATATCGACCAGGGCTTTACCAAGGACCAGATTGCCGGGGTCAGCAAGATCTTCGGCCTGATCATGACCCTGCTCGGCGCCGGCATGGGTGGCCTGCTGATCGTGCGCTTCGGCATCCTGCCGATCCTGTTTATCGGCGGTATCACGTCGGCCGGCACCAACCTGCTGTTCGTGATGCTTGCCGACATGGGCCCGGACCTGCAGATGCTGATCTTCACCATCTCTTTGGATAACTTCAGCTCGGGCCTGGCCACGTCGGCGTTTGTGGCCTACCTGTCGAGCCTGACCAACCTTAAGTTCTCCGCGACCCAATACGCCCTGCTCAGCTCGATCATGCTGCTGTTGCCACGTCTGATCGGCGGGTATTCAGGGGTCATGGTGGAGAAGTTCGGCTATCACAACTTCTTCCTGATCACCTGCATGTTGGGCGTGCCGACGCTGCTGCTGATTGCGCTGCATTGGTATCAGGAGAATCGGCGACTTCGCTTGAGTCCTCCGACTGAAGAGCAATAGCCCTGTAAAGACAGGGCTTTTGTAGCCAGCAGGCGCCCCTCGCCGCGGCAAGCTCTGCGCCTACAGACAGCCCTGGATTCTGATGCCTGTACGGCGGCAGTTTGCGCCCGTACAATCCCAAGTCATTTCAAGTCCAAGCAACCGACAACGGCCTACCATGCGTACCAGTCAATATTTGCTCGCCACACAGAAAGAAACGCCTTCCGACGCAGTCGTGATCAGCCATCAGCTGATGCTGCGCGCCGGTATGATCCGCAAACTGGCCTCGGGCCTGTACACCTGGCTGCCCATGGGCTTGAAGGTGATGCGCAAGGTCGAAGCCATCGTTCGTGAAGAAATGAACGCCGCAGGCTCTCTCGAAGTGTTGATGCCGAGCACTCAACCGGCTGAGTTGTGGCAGGAATCCGGGCGCTGGGAAGAGTACGGCCCTGAGTTGCTGCGCTTCAAGGACCGTCATGGCCGCGACTTCTGCGCGGGCCCGACCCATGAAGAAGTGATCACCGACCTGATGCGCAACGAGCTGAGCAGCTACAAACAGCTGCCGCTGAACCTGTATCAGATCCAGACCAAATTCCGTGATGAAATCCGCCCACGCTTCGGCTTGATGCGTGGCCGTGAGTTCATCATGAAGGACGCCTACTCGTTCCACGCCGACCAGGCATCGCTGCAGGTCACCTACGACCGCATGCACCAGGCCTACTGCAACGTGTTCACGCGCCTGGGCCTGAAGTTCCGACCGGTTGAAGCGGACAACGGCTCCATCGGCGGCGCCGGCTCCCACGAGTTCCACGTGCTGGCCGAGTCTGGCGAAGACGATATCGTGTTCAGCAACGGTTCCGACTACGCCGCGAACATCGAGAAAGCCGAAGCCATACCGCGTGAAACCTCGCGCTCTGCCCCGGCCGAAGAGCTGCGCCTGGTAGACACCCCTGAGACCAAGACCATCGCGGCCCTGGTGGAAAAATTCAATCTGCCGATTGAAAAGACCATCAAGACCCTGATCGTGCGCGCCGAGGAAGAAGGCAAGCTGATCGCCCTGGTGGTGCGTGGCGACCACGAACTCAACGAAATCAAAGCCGCCCAGCAACCTGGCGTGGCCAGCCCGCTGGTCATGGCCACCGATGCCGACCTGCGCGACGCGATTGGCGCCGGCGCCGGTTCCCTGGGCCCGCTGAACCTGCCGTTGCCGATCATCATCGACCGCTCGGTCGAGCTGATGAGCGACTTTGCCATTGGTGCGAACATCGACGACAAGCACTACTTCGGCGTGAACTGGGAGCGCGACCTGCCGGTGCCGACCGTGGCCGACCTGCGTAACGTGGTCGCCGGTGACCCAAGCCCGGATGGCAAGGGCACCCTGGAAATCAAGCGCGGCATTGAAGTCGGGCATATCTTCCAGCTGGGTAACAAGTACAGCAAGGCGATGAAGTGCGAAGTGCTGGGCGAGAACGGCAAGCCGATCACCCTGGACATGGGCTGCTACGGTATTGGTGTCTCCCGCGTGGTTGCCGCTGCCATCGAGCAGAACAACGACGAGAAAGGCATCATCTGGAGTGACGCCCTGGCGCCGTTCCAGGTAGCCCTGGTACCGCTGCGCTACGAAACCGAGCAAGTACGCGAAGCCACCGACAAACTGTATGCCGAACTCACGGCCGCCGGTTTTGAAGTGCTGCTTGATGACCGCGACAAGAAAACCAGCCCGGGCATCAAGTTCGCCGACATGGAACTGATTGGCATCCCCCACCGCATCGTGGTCAGTGACCGCGGCCTGGCCGATGGCAATCTGGAATACAAAAGCCGGACCGAAGCCGAAGCCCAACCGTTGCCGGTGGCTGACGTGCTGTCTTTCCTTCAGGCGCGTATTCGTCGCTGAAAACCAGATCAAGAGAAGTCATGTTCAAGCGAAACACCAGAGCCCTGGGGGGCGCCGCCTTGTGCGGCGCCCTGCTGGTCAGCGGCTGCGCCAACCAGATGTCGCAACGCAGTGAGCACGAGGAGCGGGTCGAGCGTAAGTTGCTCGACCACAGCCTGCAGATCGACGTAGGCGAACCCAAAGTGCTGGAGCTGCCGCAACGCCGGGTGCGCATTCACGAGCAAAAGACCTTTGAGGTCACTGAGTTCGAAGTTACCCGTCGTTATGACCGCTACACGCCCTACCAGCCCTGGCGGAAACTCTACGAGATGCCCCTGGGAGCAGTGGCGCTGGTGGCAGGCGCCGGTGCCAACGTGGCGAATATCTTCGCGCTCGGTCACTTGCCGACCAGCATGACCCACGACTGGCTGACCTACGGCGTGGACGGGCTCAACCCGTTCATGAACGTGCAATCCCATGGCCGTGCGCAACAGAACCTGGCGGGTATCGATGAAGTCCAGCGCGACAAACGCGTGGAGTATTCGAGCCTGCCCTGGAGCGAGCGCCCGGTACAGGTCATTGCCGGCAGACAGACCCATGAGCTGACCACCGACCGCAACGGCGTCCTGCGCCTGAACCTGTTGGACAGCCCGTTTGCCGAACAAGACCTGAACCGCGTGACCACGTTGAAGATCAGTGTGGAAGATGGCCAGGACGATGTGCACTCGGACTCGACCCTGGCGATCAGCAGCACCTTGCGCGGCAAGCTGCTCGAAGCTCACGGCCTGATCTACGACGATCTGGAAGACGACGAAGTCAGCCAGTGGGTGCATCGAGTCAAACGCTTGTCGGAACTGGGTCTGGAAGAAGAAGCCAGTGAACTGGAACAAAGCCTGATCGAACTGACCCGCAATGATCCGGAGTTGCAGCAGGAATTTCTGCAAGCACTGACCAAGGATGCGGGGCGGTTGGTGGCGGATCCAGGGGCACGCTGAGCCCAAGATCTGTGGAGATCAAATGTGGGGGCTGGCTTGCCGGCACTCACATTTTTATCCGATGACTACCAGGAAAACTCGAGTTGCTCGTTACCGCTGCTCAGGTCCAGCAACCGCACACCAATCCCTAACAACCGCACCGGTTTTCCGCCCCGGTTAAACGCCTGCGTCAGCAGCTGTTGATAACTCTCCAGGTCCCGCCCTGCCCCGGCCTGCTCCAGCGTGGTCTGGGTAAAGTCATGAAACTTCACCTTCACGAACGGCTTGCCCGCGCGGTAGCTGCTATCGATGCGGGCCATGCGCCCGGCCAGGGTCTCCATCAGTTCCGGCAGCTTCGCCAGGCAACTTGAAAGATCCGGCAGGTCCGCATCGTAGGTATTTTCCACGCTGATCGACTGCCGACGACTGTCGTTTTGCACCACCCGGTCATCGATCCCACGGGCCAGGCTCCAGAGCCGCTCGCCAAAACTGCCGAATTCACGCACCAACGCCAGCTTGTTCCACTCGCGCAGTTGCAGGCAGTCCTCGATCCCCAGGCGCGCCAGCTTATCGGCGGTGACCTTGCCCACGCCGTGCAATTTGCTCACGCGCAGTTGGGAGACAAAGTCTTCGACCTGATCCGGGGTAATCACGAACAGACCGTTGGGTTTTTTCCAATCACTGGCGATCTTGGCCAGGAATTTGTTCGGCGCCACGCCGGCGGAGACGGTGATGTGCAATTGGTTGGAGACCCTGCGGCGAATATCCTGAGCGATCCGCGTCGCACTGCCGCCAAAATGCGAGCATTCGGAGACGTCGAGGTAGGCCTCATCCAGCGACAACGGCTCGATCAAGTCGGTGTAGTCGCGAAAGATCGTCTGGATTTCCTTCGACGCTTCTTTATAGGCATCCATACGCGGCTTGACGATGGTCAGGTCCGGGCAGAGCTTCAAGGCATGACGCGATGACATCGCCGAGCGCACCCCATAGGCCCGCGCCTCGTAGTTGCACGTAGCGATCACGCCCCGCCGATCTGCCGAGCCGCCCACCGCCAGCGGTTTTTGCGCGAGGCTCGGGTCGTCACGCATCTCGATGGCGGCGTAGAAGCAATCACAGTCGACGTGGATGATTTTGCGCTGCGTCATATAAAAGAAGGTGTAATCCAACGGGCGGGCAGTATCGCATTCACCCCTGTATATAGCACCAGTAGTTTGAATCTTCCGCCCAAGCGGTAGGAAAACTTCCCGATGGATTTGTTTTTTCAATCGAGTTTGGCCTTCCAATAGAGCTGCAAGCCGCGGCCCGACTGGCCCGCGCGCTCAAAACAAGCCCCAATGGAGAGCTAAGCGATTGAACCACAAGCCGTTTTCTTGAATTAGGAGTTGACACACCCGCGTTCCGCTGTAGAATGCCGACACACAGACGCGGGATGGAGCAGTCTGGTAGCTCGTCGGGCTCATAACCCGAAGGTCGTCGGTTCAAATCCGGCTCCCGCAACCAAACATCAAAAAAGGCTACTCGAAAGAGTGGCCTTTTTTGTTTTTGTGGCGCGAGGGTTTTGACCCTCGCCGCAATGCAAAGCAGCCACACACCAGATACCGTGCACTTCACTACGCACTGTCCGCAGCCCGGCGCGAGTCAAGCCCGCACTACAAAAAGCGTTTTCAATCGCGAACTTAGGTTACTTGTCCGCTATTTCACACTTTTTTGACTCGGCGGTTGATTAACGGTTGACACCTCGCCGCTGGGCTGTAGAATGCCGCCCACAGACGCGGGATGGAGCAGTCTGGTAGCTCGTCGGGCTCATAACCCGAAGGTCGTCGGTTCAAATCCGGCTCCCGCAACCAAACATCAAAAAAGGCTACTCGAAAGAGTGGCCTTTTTTGTATCCGGCGAAAAAGTTCTTCTGAAACAATGGCATGGCATCTTTCATGAAACCGTACACGGTTCTGTAGAGTCCATCTCTTCACACGCTATGCTTATGTCTCTACGACCAATGGCCGCAGTCGCCGCCCCCGGCGATCCGCGTTAATATTTGTAATTATTTTGTCCATAGGGATTGGTAACTTGGCTGGATACCCCCATCCTGTCGCGCACAATCCACGAGGTGATTGATGCGCGCCAACTCGTCTGAACCAAAAGACACCGTCACAGCAGAACAACCGATCCCCCCCACCCGTTTGCGTTGGCTGGATCTGTTGAGCAAGTACCGGCAACCCATCGGACTGGCCGTCACATTACTGCTGTTCGCAATCGCTCTGATCGCCTGCCGACACCTGTTGCTGGAGCTGGATCTCTACGCGCTCCATGACTCGATCCTGGAAGTGCCCAAGCCGGCCTTGCTGGGTGCATTCGCGGCAGCGGTCGCCGGGTTCATCATTCTATTGGGCTATGAGTTTTCCGGCGCACGTTACGCCGGAGTGACACTGCCCGCCAAAACCTTGGCCCTGGGCGGCTTCACCGCGTTTGCCATCGGCAATGCCATAGGCCTGTCGATGCTCTCGGGCGGTTCGGTGCGTTACCGTTTATATGCACGACATGGCATCGGCGCGTCAGAAGTGGCCCACATGACCGTGTTCGCCAGCCTTGCCCTGGGTTGTGCCCTGCCGCCACTGGCTGCATTGGCCACACTGAGCAATTTGCCGGCCGCATCGACCTACCTGCATTTGCCGCAAAGTCTGCTCGGCGGCGTTGCCGGTGCTGTGCTGCTGTTATCGGCAATGCTGTGCGTCGGTATTTATCGCCGCCGCCTGCCGGAACAACCGTATCCGGACAACCTGCTGGTCAGGGTCGGCCGTCGCACCCTGCGCCTGCCGGGCCGTCGCCTGACGTTTCTGCAACTGATCATCACCGCACTGGACGTCGCCGCAGCCGCCACCGTCCTTTATATGCTGCTGCCGGAAGCTCCGCCCTTCGGCCCATTCCTGCTGGTGTACCTGCTGGCTCTGGCCGCCGGCGTACTCAGCCATGTGCCGGGTGGTGTGGGGGTGTTCGAAGCAATTCTGCTGGCCGCCTTCGCCGACAAGCTCGGTGCCGCGCCACTGGCAGCCGCCCTGCTGCTGTACCGCATGATCTACGTGGTATTACCGCTGCTGATCGCCTGTGTGTTCCTGCTGGTCAACGAAGCCCAACGGCTGTTCCAGACCCAGCAGAGCCTGCGCGTTGCCTCGGGTCTGGCGGCACCGGTGCTGGCCGTACTGGTTTTTTTGTCCGGCGTGGTTCTGCTGTTTTCCGGCGCCACGCCAGAAATCGACTCACGCCTGGAAAACATCGGCTTCCTGATTCCACACCGCCTGATTGACGCCTCGCACTTTGGCGCCAGCCTTATCGGCGTGCTTTGTCTGTTGTTGGCCCAGGGCCTGCGTCGGCGTTTGTCGGCCGCCTGGATGCTGACCATGGTGCTGTTGCTGGTAGGCGCCCTGCTCTCGCTGCTCAAAGGTTTTGACTGGGAAGAAGCCAGCCTGATGACCATGACGGCGGTGTTGCTGGCAATCTTCCGGCGCTCGTTCTACCGCGCCAGCCGCTTGACCGAACTGCCGTTTTCGCCGCTGTATCTGGTGGCCAGCGTCTGCGTGCTGGGCGCCTCGATCTGGCTGCTGCTGTTTGCCTATCAGGACGTGCCGTACAGCCATCAACTGTGGTGGCAGTTCACCCTCGACGCCAACGCCCCCCGTGGCCTGCGCTCATTGCTGGGTGCCGCCGTACTGCTGGTGATCGTTTCGCTGACCTGGCTGCTGCGCACCGCGCGCCCGGTGATCCACCTGCCGACCCCGGATGAGCTGGAACGCGCGAGCAAGATCCTGATGGCCTCGTCCCAACCCGACGGCGGCCTGGCTCTGACCGGTGACAAGGCGCTGCTGTTTCACCCTAACGACGAAGCGTTCCTGATGTATGCCCGTCGCGGGCGCAGCCTGGTGGCCTTGTATGACCCGATCGGCCCGACCCAACCGCGCGCCGAGATGATCTGGCAATTCCGTGACCTGTGCGACATCCACCACGCCCGCCCGGTGTTCTACCAGGTGCGCGCGGAGAACCTGCCGTATTACATGGATATCGGCCTCACCGCGATCAAGCTGGGCGAAGAAGCCCGCGTCGACCTGAAACGCTTTGACCTGGAAGCCAAGGGCAAAGAGATGAAGGATTTGCGCTACACCTGGAACCGTGGCACCCGCGACGGCCTGTCGCTGGAGATCTGCGAGCCGGGCACAGCGCCGATGGATGAATTAAAAGTTATCTCGGATGCCTGGCTTACCGGTAAGAATGTGCGCGAAAAGGGCTTTTCCCTGGGCCGCTTCAGCGATGACTACCTCAAGCACTTTCGTATCGCGATCATTCGCTTCGAAGGGCGGCCGGTCGCCTTCGCCAATCTGCTTGAGACCTACAACCACGACCTGGCCAGTCTCGACCTGATGCGCGCCCACCCCGATGCACCCAAGCTGACCATGGAGTTCATGATGGTCGGCCTGATTCAGCACTATAAGGGTCACGGTTATGCACGCTTCAGCCTCGGCATGGTGCCGCTGTCGGGCCTGCAGCCGCGACGTGGCGCACCGCTGACCCAACGTTTGGGTTCGATGGTGTTCCGCCGCGGTGAGCAACTGTATAACTTCCAAGGTCTGCGCCGCTTCAAAGACAAGTTCCAGCCTGACTGGGAACCCCGATACATGGCTGTGCCCGCGGGTCTTGATCCGCTGGTGGCACTGGCCGACACCGCCGCCCTGATCGCGGGTGGCTTGACTGGATTGGTGAAACGCTGATGACTCGACGCTCGTGGCGGTATGTATTGGCCTTTTTAGTGCTGCTCGCGCTGGTTCTGGGCGGTGGCTTCTGGTTCTGGAACCGCCCTGCCCCGCAGCCGATCCTGGAGCAACTGCCCCAGGCCGATGGCTCGGTGATGACCCGCGTCACCCCGGCCGGCACCCCCAAAGCGCGCGTCGCCGTGGCGGTGATGGCCGATGAAACCCTGACCGACAGCCAACTCATCGCACTGAGCCAGGGTGGCAAGGCGCAGATCGTCCAGGTGATCCTGCCAAAAGACGACTGCACGCTGCAGGAACAAGCGCTGCAAAGCGCCCTGGGCCAGCTCAAGGGCCCAGCGACGCTGGTCAGCGGCATCGGTCCTGGCGCCGCCCTCGCCTGGCGCTGGCTGGCAGCTCAGAACGACGACAAGGCCAACGCCATCTCCGTCGGTTTCACCCTGGTGCAGGAAGGCTGCAAGGACCCCCTGCCGAAGACGGCCGCCCACGGCAACTGGCTGGTGGCCTGGAACGACAACCCTGACGATGAAAGCGCCAGTTTCGTACGCGACACACCGCGCGCCACTACCAGCATCAGCGACTACGACATTCACTACCCGCAAGTGCTGAACAACGAGCTGCGCAAGCAACTGGTGGGTTCGGACAACGGCGGGCTGGCGATTCCGGTGGTTGAAGTACCGGCGGGCCAGGCCAAAGACACCGTGACCCTGTTCCTCTCCGGTGACGGCGGCTGGCGTGACCTGGACCGCGACGTGGCCGGTGAAATGGCCAAGATCGGCTACCCGGTGGTCGGCATCGACACCCTGCGCTACTACTGGCAGCACAAACCCCCCGAACAAAGCGCCAAGGACCTCGCCGAGCTGATGCAGCACTACCGCCAGAAGTGGGGCACTCAGCGCTTCGTGCTGACCGGTTATTCATTCGGCGCCGACGTGCTGCCAGCGATCTACAACCGTATGCCGGCGAACGAACAGCAGCGCGTCGACGCGATCATCCTGCTGGCCTTCGCCCGCACCGGCAGCTTTGAGATCGAAGTGGAAGGCTGGCTTGGCAATGCCGGCAAAGAAGCCGCCACCGGCCCGGAGATGGCCAAGTTGCCGCCGGAAAAAGTGGTGTGCATCTACGGCGCGGAAGAAGCCGATGAGAGTGGCTGCACCGACAAGACCGCGGTGGGTGAGGCAATCAAATTGCCGGGTGGGCATCACTTCGATGAAAACTATCCGGCGCTGGCCAAGCGGTTGGTGGATATCATCGTCAAGCACCAAGCCAAGGATAAAGCTGAGTAATCCCTGGTATTACATGGCTTGAAATACGGGAGGGGGTAAGCCCCCTCCCGTATTTGTTTTTGCACTGTTGCGTAGATTCAGCGCGGCTCGATGTGCGCAATCATCAACTGCACGGTTTCATTGCCACGAAACTCGTTCACGTCCAGCTTGTAGGCCACTTCGACCCAACGCACCGTCGGATTTGGCCACACTTCCCGGTCCACACCAAACGCAATGCCATCGAGTTTCACCGACCCGCATTCGCTCTTGAGCACCACTTTGAGGTGCCGCTCCCCCACCACCCGCTGCTCGACCAGCTGGAATACGCCGTGAAACAACGGCTCGGGAAAGTGTTGGCCCCACGGCCCGGCATGTCGCAGGGCGCGGGCCAGCTCCAGGTGAAACTCTTCCACCGCCAGGGAGCCGTCGGACAGCAGACGACCGGTGAGGTCTTCTTCGCGCAGCTGCCGACGCACTTCGGCATCAAAGGCTTCGGCAAACAGTGGGAAATTGGCCTCAGGCAGCGTCAGCCCCGCCGCCATCGCGTGGCCGCCGTACTTGGCGATCAGGTGCGGGTGCTGGCTGGCGACGACTGCCAGCGCATCACGGATGTGAAAACCCGGCACAGAGCGTCCTGAGCCCTTGAGCAGGCCGTCACCGGCGTCGGCGAAGGCGATGGTCGGGCGGAAATAGCGTTCCTTCATGCGCGACGCCAGGATGCCGATCACGCCCTGGTGCCATTGCGGGTCGAACAGGCACAAGCCGTAAGGCATCGATTCCACCGGCAAGTCCTTGAGCTGGGCCAGGGCCTCGCGTTGCATGCCTTGCTCGATGGATTTGCGGTCCTGGTTCATGCCGTCCAGTTGCGCGGCCATTTCCCGGGCGGCGGCGACATCCGTGGTGAGCAGGCATTCGATGCCCAGGCTCATATCGTCCAGGCGCCCGGCTGCGTTGAGGCGCGGCCCGAGGATAAAGCCCAGGTCCGTTGAGGTGATGCGCGCGGCGTCGCGCTTGGCCACTTCAAGGATCGCCTTGATCCCCGGCCGCGCACGTCCCGCGCGAATCCGCTCCAGGCCCTGATGCACCAGGATGCGGTTGTTGGCGTCCAGCGGCACCACGTCGGCGACGCTGCCCAGGGCCACCAGGTCGAGCAGGTCGCCGATATTCGGCTGCGGTGTGTTGGCGTACCACCCCAGCTCGCGCAGACGCGCACGCAGGGCCATCAGCACATAAAAGATCACGCCCACGCCAGCCAGGGCCTTGCTTGGAAATTCACAGCCGGGCTGGTTCGGGTTGACGATGGCGTCAGCCGCCGGCAGCTCCTCGCCGGGCAAATGGTGGTCGGTGACCAGTACCTGCAGGCCCGCTGCTTTCGCCGCTGCCACACCTTCCACACTGGAGATGCCGTTATCCACGGTGATCAGCAGTTGCGGCTCACGCTGCAGGGCCACCGCGACAATTTCCGGGGTCAGGCCGTAGCCATATTCGAAGCGGTTGGGCACCAGATAATCGACATGCGCCGCCCCGAGCAAGCGCAAGCCCAGCGTGCCCACGGTGCTGGCGGTGGCGCCATCGGCGTCGAAGTCGCCGACGATCAGGATGCGCTGGCGCTGTTCGAGCGCTGTCACCAGCAGGTCCACCGCCGCATCGATGCCTTTGAGTTGCTGATAGGGAATCAGCCGCGCCAGGCTCTTATCCAGCTCGACCTCCGATTGAACGCCGCGCGCGGCGTAAAGACGGGTCAACAACGGGGGCAATTCACCAAGAAACGGCAAGACGGCAGGCAACGGGCGAGGGTCGATACGCATGGGGTGACGGGAGCTTCTCTTCTGATTCAGGAATAAAACAGGTAACCGGTGGCGATCAGATCAATCGCGTTCGCCGACCAACCACTCAAGCTGCACTTCATGCTGGCCACGGTCGTCGGTGACGAAGACCGTGCCTTCACTGATCATCACGTCCCACTTGATCACGCGGGGCATGTCTTTGGCCAGGGTTTCGAGCACTTCCTGCGGCACGGCGGCGATGTGTACGTTCTTCAGGTTTTTCGCCACGGGCACCACTTTGCCTTCCCATACACGCAGGCTGCCGTACGCCAGCAGGCTGGTGCGTTCGGTGCGACGTGAGCACCAGGTCAGGCGGTCGGCATCGGGCTGACCGACTTCGATCCAGTGCAGCACCCGATCATCCAGACTTTTTTCCCACAGAGCTGGTTCGTCTACATCTGACAGACCGCGCCCGAAAGACAGTTGCTCGTTATAAAAGAGCGCGTAGGCCAACAGGCGCACGGTCATGCGTTCTTCGGTTTCCGAGGGGTGGCGGGCGATGGTCTGTTTGACGCTCTCGTACACCGAACGATCAAGGTCGGTGAGGTTGAGTTCGAATTTGTAGGTCGTGGACGGCTGGGCCATGAACGGGCTTCTAAAGACAGGGAAAGGCGGCCAGTCTACCCGATGGCGGGGCCATTCAACGAATCCTGCGCTGCATCATCCTTATCCCTGGCCCGCTCGGCTATGTTAAAAGGCTTCACACACCCGCTCTGCACCCGAAAGGATCCCCATGTCGTTTAATGCCAAACCGCTTGCAGGCCTCAAAGTCATCGAACTCGGCACCTTGATCGCCGGCCCGTTCGCCTCACGCATCTGCGCGGAGTTCGGTGCCGAGGTGATCAAGGTTGAATCCCCGGATGGCGGCGACCCGCTGCGCAAATGGCGCAAGCTGTATGAGGGCACCTCGCTGTGGTGGTTCGTGCAGGCGCGCAACAAGAAGTCGCTGACGCTGAACCTCAAGCACCCGGAGGGTCTGGCGATTCTCAAACAGCTGCTCGCAGACGCCGACATCCTCATCGAGAACTTCCGCCCCGGCGTGCTGGAAAAGCTCGGGCTGAGCTGGGAAACCCTGCACGCGCTGAACCCGAAACTGGTGATGGTGCGCCTCTCGGGCTTTGGCCAGACCGGGCCGATGAAGGACCAGCCCGGGTTTGGTGCCGTTGGCGAATCCATGGGCGGTTTACGTTACATCACCGGCTTCGAAGACCGCGCGCCGGTGCGCACCGGGATCTCCATCGGTGACTCCATCGCCGCGTTGTGGGCGGTGATCGGGGCGTTGATGGCGCTGCGTCATCGCGAAGTCAACGGCGGCGTCGGCCAAGTGGTGGATGTGGCGCTGTATGAGGCCATCTTCGCCATGATGGAAAGCATGATCCCCGAGTTCGACGTGTTTGGCTTTATCCGCGAGCGCACCGGCAACATCATGCCCGGCATCACGCCCTCCTCGATCCACACCAGCGCGGACGGCAAGCATGTGCAGATCGGTGCCAACGGCGACGCGATCTTCAAGCGCTTCATGTGCGCCATCGGCCGCGATGATTTGGCCAATGACCCGCAACTGGCCAGCAATGACGGCCGCGACGAACGCCGTGATGAGCTGTACGGGGTGATAGACCGCTGGGTGAACTCGTTGCCACTGGAACACGTGGTGGAGCAGCTCAATAAGGCCGAAGTGCCCGCCAGCCGGATCTACAGTGCCGAAGATATGCTTGGCGATCCGCAATTCCTGGCGCGGGAGATGTTCCTCAAGGCGCAATTACCGGGTGGTAAAGACTTCAAGATGCCGGGCATCGTGCCCAAGCTGTCGGATACCCCCGGCAGTTGTGAATGGGTCGGACCGCAATTGGGCGAACACAACAGCGTGGTGCTCAACGCACTGGGTTACGACGCAGCGGCCATCAGCCGTTTACGCGAACACGGTGCCATCTGATGGCGTACACAAGCTAATGGCGTGCCGCTGGCTGCTTGGGCTGTGTATGCCATTGTTCGGGCTGGCACCGCTGCCGCTGCAGGCGGCCGACACCTTGACCTGGTTGATCAGCGACCTGCCGCCGCTGACCTTCTTCGACGGCCCGCAAAAGGGCCAGGGCGCCATCGACGAATTGCTGCCAATGCTGATCGAGCGCCTGCCCGAATACGAACACAAGGTCGTGCACGTCAACCGGGCACGCGGCCTGCAAATGCTCCAGGCCCCTGCCCTGAGCTGCGATCCCAGCCTGCTGTGGACTCCGCAGCGGGCCAAGTGGGTGGTGTATTCAGGTCCGGCATTTTCCATCGTCAGTAATGGCGTGGCGGTGCGCCAGGACCGTCAGGCTGCGCTCGCGCCATTGGTCACGCAAGGCAAGATCGACCTCACGGCCTTGCTGCAGGACGAACAAACGCGTCTGGGCATGGTGGCCGAGCGCAGCTATGGGACCTTCATCGATGGCGTGATGGCGCGTACTGACGCCCACTACCGCGTGCTGCACTACGGCAATGATGCCCTCGGCAGCCTGTTGCAGATGCAGCGGCTGGGGCGCCTGGAAGCGGTGCTGGGTTACTGGACCGAAATTCGCTATCACGCCCTGCGCCAAGGCATCGATCCGCTGACGCTGGCGTTCTATCCGATTGCCGGCGCCATGCCCTATCAGCGCGTTCATATCGGTTGCTCCGATACACCTCAAGGTCATCAGGTCATCGAGCATCTCAACGGGGTGCTGAGCAAGCTGCCTCAGGATAAACTGCTGCACGCCTACGCCAACTGGCTCGACCCCGCATTGCGCGCGCAGTACCTGACCGATCCCCCCCGGTTCTATCGGGACGCGCCCTGACAAATCGCAGGCAAAAAGAAACCCCGAAGTGTGGGGAGACACGACGGGGTTAAACGTGGCCAACAAAGACCAGTACAGCAAGCCACGAACACCGGAGCACAATGCTCGCTCTTGCTGTTACGAAATCTGACCGGCCACGCTGTAGGAAGTTTCCAACGGTGAACAATTCTTCATGCGCGAGCGGCGCCGCGGGTCTGGGCGGCGTTGCGCAGGGCGGCGATAACCGAAGGTTCTACACGCCCTTCAGCAATTTTGATGTCACGCAGCAGGCAGTCCACCACATCCACCAGGAGGCGTTTGTCCATCAATTGCGCACGGTCGACGTCTCGTTCGACCACGATCGCGCCGGCAGGGTTTTTCACGGTCACCAGGCACTCGTCCTGCACACCAGCGGTGGTCAACGTCACCTGATAAGGGCTCAGTGCTTCTTCGAGCAATAGGCTGATACTTTCCATTTTGATCACCACTCAATAGTTCGCAAACATTCTTGTAAACGGGAGCTGCCTCTTTCCTAAGTGACTGGTTGTGACGCAGGAAAGTTCGCTTTTTCGTTTTCGCGGGGTTGCCGGGGGATGACGTTTCCAGCATGCGCTTGCAACATGACAGGCAAAAAACGGTGGCACATAAATGCTTACGCAACGGGCCGCTTTTTTAGGGTGGGTGTGGCAATGGCAGTCGTCGCAACGATTGCGTCGGTCACAGGGATAGCGATCAAATTGCTCATATAACCGAGCATGTCACCTTCCGAGCCCGAGCTATAAACAAAAAACGCCGCTGACCCAAGACAGGGAGAGCGGCGTTTTTACACTGGCGACTTGCCTTACAACGGCTTGCCCCGATTGCCATGCTGGCTGACAAATGCCTGCACAGCCTTCAGGTCATTGGCCAACACCGTGCAACGCTCTTCACGCTCGAACAGGTCCGCCAGGTGTGCCGGCAGTTCCAGGGCCTTGCCAACACCGGCCTTTTCCACCGCTTCCGGGAACTTGACCGGGTGGGCGGTCCCGAGGATCACCATCGGGATATCCAGGCTGCGACGGCATTCGCGCGCCGCCTTCACACCAATGGCGGTGTGCGGGTCGAGCAGCTCGCCGGTCTGGGCGTAGACCTCAGCGATGGTTTCGCAGGTCTGTGCATCGTCAACCGCCAGGGAGTCGAACAGTTTGCGAGTTTCGGTCCAACGCTCTTGCTCGACGTTGAAACCGCCACCGCTCTTGAAGCTGTCCATCAAACCGGCAATCGCCGCACCGTTGCGCCCGTGCATGTCGAAGAGCAGGCGCTCGAAGTTCGACGACACCATGATGTCCATGGACGGCGACAGGGTGGCGTGCAGGGTTTCCTTGACGTACCCGTTGCCGCTCATGAAACGATGCAGGATGTCGTTGCGGTTGGTGGCGACGATCAACTGGTTGATCGGCAGGCCCATGTTGCGCGCCAGGTAACCGGCGAAGATATCGCCGAAGTTACCGGTCGGCACCGAGAACGACACCGAACGCGCAGGGCCACCCAGCTGCAGGGAGGCGTGGAAGTAGTAGACGATCTGGGCCATGATCCGCGCCCAGTTGATCGAGTTCACCGCCACCAGGCGTGTGCCCTTGAGGAAGCTTTGGTCAGCGAAGCTGTTCTTGACCATTTCCTGGCAGTCATCGAAGTTGCCTTCGATGGCGATGTTATGGATGTTGTCCCCAAAGAGCGTGGTCATCTGGCGACGCTGCACTTCCGACACTCGCTGGTGCGGGTGCAGGATGAAGATGTCGACGTTTTCGCAATGCTTACAGCCTTCGATGGCCGCCGAACCGGTATCACCGGACGTGGCGCCCATGATCACCACGCGCTCGCCGCGCTTGGCCAGCACATAGTCCAGCAGGCGACCCAGCAATTGCAGGGCGAAGTCCTTGAACGCCAGGGTCGGGCCGTGGAACAGCTCAAGGACCCACTCATTACCATTTAGTTGACGCAACGGCGCGATGGCGCTGTGGGCAAACACACCGTATGTCTCTTCGAGGATCTTCTTGAAGTCCGCGTCCGGAATGCTGCCGGTGACGAACGGGCGCATGACCCGGAACGCCAGCTCGTGGTACGGCAGGCCGGCCCAGGAGGCGATTTCTTCCTGGGTGAAACGTGGCAGGTTTTCCGGCACGTACAGGCCGCCGTCGGTGGCGAGGCCCGCCAGCAGGACGTCTTCGAAATTCAGGGCCGGTGCCTGGCCGCGGGTGCTGATGTAGCGCATGAAAGCAAACCTTCGGTTTGAGCTGCAAGCTTTAAGCTACAAGCTGCAAGTTGAAGCGGTTCGGCTTTTACTTGCAGCGTGTAGCGTGGCACTTGCAACTGAATTAATTGAGATGTTCGACGCGAATCCGAACGACCGGCCCAACGACGCCCTGCAACGCTTCGAGCGCCTTGATAGCATCGTTGATGTGCTGTTCAAGCACGCGGTGGGTCAGCAGGATCATCGGCACCTGGCCGTTTTGCTCCTCGACTTCCTTCTGCATGATCGACTCGATGTTGATACCACGCTCCGAGAGAATGCTGGCCACCTGAGCCAACACGCCCGGGTGATCCTTGGCCTGGATGCGCAGGTAGTAGGCACTTTCGCAGGCTTCGATCGGCAGGATCGGGTGGGCCGACAGCGAATCCGGCTGGAACGCCAGGTGCGGCACACGGTTTTCCGGGTCGCTGGTCATGGCGCGAACCACGTCTACCAGGTCGGCGATCACCGACGACGCGGTCGGCTCCATGCCGGCGCCGGCGCCGTAGAACAGGGTCGAACCGGCTGCGTCGCCGTTGACCATCACCGCGTTCATCACGCCGTTTACGTTGGCGATCAGGCGATCGGCCGGGATCAACGTCGGATGCACACGCAGCTCGATACCGGCCGGGGTGCTGCGCGCGACACCGAGGTGCTTGATGCGGTAGCCCAGGGCTTCGGCGTAATTCACGTCGGCCGTGGTCAGCTTGGTGATGCCTTCGGTGTAGGCCTTGTCAAACTGCAGCGGGATACCAAAAGCGATGGATGCCAGGATGGTCAGCTTGTGCGCGGCGTCGATGCCTTCCACGTCGAACGTCGGGTCGGCTTCGGCGTAGCCCAGGGCCTGGGCTTCGGCCAATACGTCTTCGAAGGTACGGCCCTTTTCGCGCATTTCGGTGAGGATGAAGTTACCGGTGCCGTTAATGATGCCGGCCACCCAGTTGATGCGGTTGGCGGACAAGCCTTCACGTATCGCCTTGATCACCGGGATGCCGCCGGCCACGGCCGCTTCGAACGCCACGATCACGCCCTTTTCGCGGGCTCTGGCGAAGATCTCGTTGCCGTGAACGGCGATCAGCGCCTTGTTGGCGGTGACCACATGCTTGCCGTTCTCGATGGCCTTGAGCACCAGCTCGCGGGCCACGGTGTAGCCGCCGACCAGCTCGATGACGATATCGATCTCAGGGTTGGTGGCCACGGCGAAGACATCGTTGGTAATCGCAATACCGGTCGTTTGGAACTGAGGCTTTGGCGAACGCGTGGCAATTTGCGCCACTTCAATCCCGCGCCCTGCACGGCGGGAAATTTCTTCAGCGTTACGCTGAAGTACGTTGAAGGTGCCGCCACCGACGGTCCCTAACCCACAGATGCCTACTTTGACCGGTTTCACTGAAGAACTCCCCATGAAACGGCCGACGCTAGGTCGGCCGTGGAAAACAGCCGCACGACTGCGGCTCTCAATTAATGACCCACAGGCTTAGCAGCAGGCCATGATCGTCAAAGGTTCGACGATGCTGGTTTATTTGGCACTCAGCGCCAGTTTGGCAACTTGTGGTGCCGGCTGGTAGCCCGGAATCACCTGACCGTCAGCCAAAACGATGGCCGGCGTACCGTTCACACCAATGGACTGGCCCAAGGCGAACTGCTTGGAGACCGGGTTGGCGCACTTGGCGGCCTTGATTTCCTTGCCGTCGACCATCTTGTCCATGGCCGCTTTTTTGTCGGCCGAGCACCAGACCGCCTGCAACTGCTCGTCACCCGGTGAACCCAGGCCCTGGCGCGGGAACGCGACATAGCGTACTTCCACGCCGAGCTTGTTCAATGCAGGCACTTCGGCATGCAGTTTATGGCAGTACGGGCAGGTGGTATCGGTGAATACGGTGATGTGGGTCTTGGTCTCGCCGATAGCCGGGTAAACCACGGTTTCAGCCACCGGGATGCCATTGATCAGCTTGGACACGCCCAGGCGCTCGGCTTTTTCGGTGAGGTTGACCGGTTTGCCATCCTTCAACTGGAACAGGTAGCCCTGGACGATGTACTGGCCATCGGCACTGGCATACAGCACGCGACTGCCCTTGAGCTTGACTTCGTACAGGCCGGCCATCGGGCTGGCGCTGATGCTTTCGATCGGGGTGTCGAGCTGCAGGTTGGCCAGGCTCTTGCGAATGGTCTGCTCGGCAGCGTCATCGGCGAAGGCAAAGGTGGAAACCAACGCAATGGCTGCGGCGGCAATAATCTGGGTCAAGCGCATGGGAACTCCTGAAGGCAGATGCAGGGGCGGGTATGGAACACCCATCTGGAAACACGGGCTGCGACCGTCCCCCTTGCTAACCGGCAAAGCCTACCACAGTTGGGCCGCAGGGCAGCCACAGCTAAAGAATTGAAGCTGCTCCCTGCCCACAGATAGATCAATGCATGAAGTGTCTGTAAGGGTTTTCTAGCAAGCACATCAGACCGTTCCTGATTTAAGAAAGCCCCACAATTGTTTGTGCCAGGTCGTTAGCCTCCCCTGAAAAGTAACGGGTCATACCCACGCAGAATGGGGGAGTAAGAGAAATGGACGCTTGGCATTATGTAGTGGTCACCCGCTAGCGCTATGTCAAAGGCAACAGAGATTGCGCGCGAAAAAATGAAAAAATTAGCCGCTCTTCATAATCCGGATCTTTATTCAGGGGGCATGGATGTTATTGGGGACTTTGGTGATCGGCAAGTAAATTCAAGTATTGGAGCTCAATGGCGAAGTAGGGTTTCTGAATTGGATAAGGTTGCGGGCAGTATTGCCCAAGTAGAGCAGGAGCGCACAAAAATCAATACTCAGTTGAAACGGTGTAAATAGGTGAATTATGGATGAAGATTTCGACTTTTTTCTAAGTACTTTCGGCCCCGGTTATGATCGACGGTATGTCCCCCCCTCGACCATCGACCGGTATAGGGGGAAATTGCCCGACCAACTATTAACCTATTGGGAAACCTACGGATGGTGTGGGTATGCAGAAGGTGCTTTCTGGACCGTAAATCCACAAGAATATGAATCTGTTGTCGGTGAATGGCTTAAAGGAAGAAAGCTAGGGGGTGGCGATGTGTATCATGTCATTGCTCGAAGCGCTTTTGGCACTTTGTACTTGTGGGGGGAGCAGTCAGGATATTCTCTAAAAATATCCTCGGTAGATGCCTATTACATTCGTCGAGTGCCAATTTCTACAGGTGATCAGTTTGATTTTGGTGTGCGGTGTTTTTTTAGTGGCCTGACTGTTAAAAGTAATGACTACGAAAATTTGTTTGATGTCGCGAAAAATAAATTAGGCAGACTGCACGAAGGGGAAATGTACGGATTTACACCGGCTCTTGCATTAGGCGGTCAAAGTACGCTTGCAAGGATAGAGAAAGTTAACGCTGTTGAACACCTGACTTTTTTATCTCAGGTGTCCGAGTTAGAAGAGCTGATAATTCCAAAAATATAGTTTTGCAGTTTCGGATACATTCGATGCGCTGGGTAAATTGCCTATTTTAAAAACAGCACTTTTGGTGTCGCAGAAAAAAGAAAAACCTCCGGCCAAACTGATGCGCAATCTGCCAGGAAGGGCGGCAGAGCTAATTTCAACTGATGCCTGCTCCTACAGGGGGGAGGCTTGGTTGCTTCAGGCCACAAATTGTCTCGCATAGTGGCAAGCCACCTAGCGGTTATCCAGCTGCCGCAACAACGGCTCCTCGGCGCTGCACCGCTCGGCCGCAAATCAATGCACCTCCGCCTCGCTGTAAATAAGGAGGGAAATATGGATGATGCGTTTGCGTGCTTCCTGGAAGAATTTGGCCCAAGCTTCGATAAAACGGAGGTTACAGATGAAACCCTGAACTTCTACAAGAACAAACTTCCAAGTCAGTTATTAAAGTATTGGAAAATGCATGGTTGGTGCGGCTATGCTGACGGACTGTTTTGGACCGTCAACCCCAGCCTTAATGAGGCAGTACTGAGCAATTGGCTCAAGGGAACAAAATTCTCAAAAACTGATAACTATCATGTTATCGCCATCAGCGCATTCGGCGACTTGTTTCTTTGGGGCGAAACTACTGGGGACTCACTTACCATTTCTAGTCCGGTAGCGCATTGCTCATCCAGAACCCCACGTTTTCTCGGCGACCGCATAGACATCGGCGTCCAAAATTTTTTCGCATCATTAACCAGGGACGGCCTTGATATTTCCAATACGTTTCAACATGCACTAAAAAAATTAGGACGTCTGAACGATGGTGAGCTATATGGATTTGTTCCAGCATTAGCATTGGGATTCCCAAGTACTATTAACCACTTGGAAAAGTCAACTCTGTAGAACATCTCGTTTTCCTCTCCCAACTTTGCGAGCTACGAGAATGGGAGTTCCCACCCGAATAATATTGTGCGCCATGTCAGCCTCGCGGGTGGTGCTTGGCGTGCATTTCCTGCAAGCGTGCACGCGCCACGTGCGTGTAGATCTGAGTGGTGGATAAGTCACTGTGGCCGAGCAGCATTTGCACCACACGCAAATCGGCGCCGTGGTTGAGCAAATGGGTAGCGAACGCATGACGCAACGTGTGGGGCGACAGCGTCTTGCCGATCCCGGCGACCTTGGCCTGGTGTTTGATGCGATGCCAGAACGTCTGGCGGGTCATCTGCTCGCCGCGCTGGCTGGGAAACAGCACGTCGCTGGGGCGCCCGCCGAGCAATTCGCCACGGGCATCACGCATATAGCGATCGATCCACACGATGGCCTCCTCCCCCATCGGCACCAGCCGCTCCTTGCTGCCTTTGCCCATCACCCGCAGCACGCCCTGACGCAGATTGACTTGTTCCAGGGTCAGGCTGATCAGCTCGGTCACCCGCAGGCCGCAGGCGTACAGCACCTCCAGCATCGCGCGGTCACGCTGGCCGATGGCTTCGCTGAGGTCGGGGGCCGCGAGCAAGGCCTCGACATCGGCTTCCGACAAGGATTTGGGTAAGGGCCTGCCCAGTTGCGGCATGTCGATTTGCAGGGTGGGATCGACGCCGATCAACTTTTCCCGCAGCAGGTAGCGATAAAAGCCCCGCACGCCGGACAGAAATCGCGCCGTGGAGCGCGGCTTGTAGTTCTGCTCCAGACGCCAGGCCAGGTGATCGAGGATCAGCTCGCGGCCCGCGTTGATCAGCTCCAGGTTTTTCTCTTGTAGCCAGCCGTTGAAAAGCGCGAGGTCGCTGCGGTAGGCCTGGCGGGTGTTGTCTGACAGTCCTTTTTCCAGCCAAAGGGCGTCGAGGAAGCGGTCGATCAGGGGATGGTCAATGGCGGGCATGGGGGCTCAGGCTGATGACGGTGATGTCCGGTAGATCCTATCGCAGGCAAGCCAGCTCCCACACGGATTTGTGTCGCGCGTAAGATCGTTCCCACGCTCTGCGTGGGAATGCCGTCTTGGACGCTCTGCGTCCGCTCTTGAAGTCGTGACGCAGCGCGTCACAGGATGCGTTCCCACGCGGAGCGTGGGAACGATCAAATCCCAGGCACAAAAAAGCAGCCCGCAGGCTGCTTTTTTCTGCATCGGAACGCTGGACTTAAGCCAGTTTTTCCTTGATGCGAGCTGCTTTACCGGACAGGTCACGCAGGTAGTACAGCTTGGCTTTACGTACGTCACCGCGACGCTTAACGGCCATGCTGTCGATTTGCGGGCTGTAGGTCTGGAAAGTACGCTCTACGCCAACACCGTTGGAGATTTTACGAACAGTGAAAGCACTGTTCACACCACGGTTACGCTTGGCGATTACCACGCCTTCGAACGCTTGCAGACGCGAACGGTCGCCTTCCTTTACTTTCACTTGAACGACAATAGTGTCGCCTGGGGCAAAGGTAGGGATCTCTTTGGTCATCTGCTCTGCTTCGAGTGCAAGGATGATTTTGTTAGTCATGCTGTGCTCCTAAGGTAAGTCAATGGACCTACCATCGATACGTTGTTAACTATCGTCCCGCGCGAGGATGTATTCCTCGAGCAGCTTCTTCTCTTCTCCAGAAAGCGAGCGGCTTTCCAGAAGATCGGCGCGTCGTTCATAGGTCCGACCAAGGGACTGCTGTAAACGCCAACGCCGGATGTGTGCGTGATTGCCACTTAGCAATACGTCGGGAACACGCTGATCCGCATACACCTCCGGTCGGGTGTAGTGCGGGCAATCCAGCAAACCATCCGTGAAGGAATCTTCCTCCGCGGAGTCCGCATGCCCTAAAGCTCCAGGCAGCAGTCGTGTAACCGCATCTATCAGGACCATCGCCGGCAGCTCGCCGCCAGACAGGACATAGTCCCCAATCGACCACTCTTCATCGACATGAGCATCAATAAAACGCTCGTCAATGCCTTCATAGCGACCGGCAATCAGGATTAATGCTTCCTCATTCGCCAGTTCGCGTACCGCAGCCTGTTTCAGCTGACGGCCTTGAGGGGACAGGTAAATTACCTTCGCCTTCTCCCCGGCTGCTGCCCTGGCCTGAGCCAACGCGTCCTCCAGGGGTTTGATCTTCATCACCATGCCAGGGCCACCGCCAAATGGGCGGTCATCCACAGTGTGATGCCGATCCGTCGTGTAGTCTCGCGGGTTCCAACAGGTGAGCTGCAACAGCCCCTGTTTCACCGCCCGACTGGTGATGCCGTACTCGCTGATGGCGGAAAACATCTCGGGAAACAAACTGATCACTTCAATGCGCAGATTAGCCACGCTTAGAAGTCCGCATCCCATTCCACCTTCATCTCGCCTGCGACCAGGTCGACTGCCAACACGCATTGCTCCGTATAGGGCAACAGGCGTTCGCGATCATCCAGGCTGCCTGCGCAAGGCTTGACCACCATTACATCATTGGCGCCGGTTTCCAGAAGATGGTCGATTTTCCCGAACAGTTGCCCGAGTTGATCGATAACCTTCAGACCTTCCAGCTGGTACCAGTAGTACTCGCCGTCGGTCAATTCAGGGAACAGGTTGCGCGGCACGCAGATCTCATAACCGGCCAGAAGACGAGCTTCTTCACGGTCATCAAGACCCTTGAGCTTTGCGACCAGGAACTTATCGCTCCCGCGTCCACTGACCAGCTCGACCTGTTTCACACTACCTTCGCGCTTAAGCGTCCAGGTTTTGTACTGCAACAGGTTTTCAGTCGGATCAGTAAAGGAATACACCTTCACCTCGCCGCGAACGCCATGAACAGAGTAAATCTTGCCGATAACGATCAAATCATCAGCAACAGCTGGCGTCGCGTTCATATTGCTCAGGCTGCGGCCTTAGCCGAGTCCTTCAACAGTTTTGCTACGCGCTCGGATGGCTGTGCGCCAACGCTCAGCCAGTAGGCTACGCGCTCTTGGTTCACGGACAGACGAACTTCTTGACCACGAGCAACAGGGTTGAAGAAACCAACCTGTTCCTTGTGCGAACCGTCGCGCGGGTTGCGGCTGTCGGTTACGGTCAAGTGGTAAAACGGGCGCTTTTTGGAGCCGCCAAGGGCAAGACGGATTGTTAGCATGTGAACATCGTTCCTGTAGTCGGTGCTGCAAATCTAAATGCACAGCGGGCATAGGTGCCCGAAAGGCCGCATATTCTAAGGAATATCCGGACTTTTGCAAATGTCTTTTTCTGGCGCCTACCGCGTGCCATTCAGATCTGCTAGAGAGCCGTCGGTTAAAACGGCGAGTCAGCCCCCCGCCAACGGCGGGTTTGCTGGAGATCCCACATCCCTGTGGGTCGGAGCGCAAGCGAACCTGCGCGCGAATTTTTTACATTTTCGGCATGCCGCCGCCAGGCAACATACCGCCCATGCCGCGCATCATCTTGGCCATTCCGCCCTTGGCGGAGAATTTCTTCATCATCTTCTGCATCTGCTTGTGCTGCTTGATCAAGCGACCGATGTCCTGCGCCTGGGTGCCGGAGCCCATGGCGATCCGACGTTTGCGCGAACCGCTGATCAGCTCAGGGTCACGGCGCTCGGCCGGGGTCATGGAATTGATGATGGCTTCCATCTGCTTGAACTGCTTCTCTGCCGCGCCCTGGGCATTGCCCATTTGCGCCAGGTTCACACCGCCGATGTTCGGCAGCTTGTCCATCAAGCCGCCGAGGCCGCCCATGTTCTTCATTTGTTGCAGCTGATCGCGGAAGTCTTCGAGATCGAAGCCTTTGCCCTTCTTCAGCTTTTTGGCCAGCTTGTCGGCCTTGTCTTTGTCGAGGGTCGCTTCGGCCTGTTCGATCAGGCTGAGCACGTCGCCCATGCCGAGGATGCGCGAGGCGATACGCTCAGGGTGGAACGGCTCGAGCGCGTCGCTCTTCTCGCCCATACCGATGAACTTGATCGGCTTGCCGGTAATGGCGCGCACCGACAGCGCGGCGCCGCCACGGGCATCACCGTCGACCTTGGTGAGGATCACGCCGGTCAGCGGCAGTGCATCACCGAAAGCCTTGGCGGTGTTGGCCGCATCCTGGCCGGTCATGGCGTCGACCACGAACAGCGTCTCGACCGGGTTGATCGCGGCGTGCAACGCCTTGATCTCACCCATCATCTCTTCGTCGATGTGCAGGCGACCGGCGGTATCGACAATGACCACGTCGATGAATTTGAGCCTGGCTTCTTTAATAGCCGCGTTGGCGATGTCGACCGGCTTCTGGCTCAGGTCGGACGGGAAGAAGGTCACGCCCACTTCGCCCGCGAGCATTTCCAACTGCTTGATAGCGGCCGGACGGTAAACGTCCGCCGACACCACCATCACCGACTTCTTCTTGCGCTCCTTAAGGAAGCGCGCCAGCTTGCCCGCGGTGGTGGTTTTACCCGCACCTTGCAGACCGGCCATCAGCACGACGGCCGGCGGCACGGCACTGAGGTTCAGGTCTTCGTTGGCCGCGCCCATCAGGCTTTCGAGTTCGGCCTGGACGATCTTCACAAAGGCCTGGCCCGGGGTCAGGCTGCGCGACACTTCAGTGCCGACCGCACGCTCCTTGACCGAGTTGACGAAGTCCTTGACCACGGGCAAGGCCACGTCGGCTTCCAGCAACGCCATGCGCACTTCGCGCAGGGTGTCTTTAATATTGTCCTCGGTCAGCTTGGCCTTGCCGGTGACATGGCGCAGCGTCTGCGAGAGACGGTCAGTCAAGTTTTCAAACATGCGCGATCCTTTCAGGCCCTAATTCATCGAAATGCAATGGTAGACCGAGGTAATGGCGGCCCAGGCTGTGGTAAATCGCTATTAAAAACAGCGCTCGGCGAGCCTGCGGCGTGGGCAGGTCGCGGATTATAGCGAAGACTGCGCCCATGCACACCCGCTGTCTGGCCTCGGAGTCTTTCGTGCAACGCTGGGGTGTGCCAAACTCAGCGCCTTTCGGGCTTGTCTATCAGGATTTATGGTCCCCTTGTCACCCAGTTTGCTACCCAGCCTCGCCGCCGCCATCTTGTATGCCGCTGCGACCTTCTATCAGGCCACTCGTCTGGCCCAAGGCACCAAGGCCGACAAACGTCTGCTGGTAGGCCTGGGCGTCCTCGCCCTGCTGGCCCACGCCGCGAGCCTGTTCACCCACCTGATGACGCCGGTGGGCCTTGGCCTGGACTTTTTCAGCGCCGCCAGCCTGATCGCTGCGGCGGTCATCGCACTGACCCTGATCGCCTGTTATCGGATCCCGGTCGAAAACCTCCTCGTCCTGCTCTTCCCACTGGGCGTGCTGACCGTGCTGATGGCGCAATTCGCGCCCACCGGCACGGTGCAGGTGATCGACGAAGAACCGGGCATCCTCGCTCACATCCTGTTGTCGATCCTGGCCTATGGCATGTTCACCATCGCGGTGTTCCAGGCCCTGCTCCTGCTGGTGCAAGACCACCAGCTCAAGCACAAGCACCCGTCCGGGCTGATCAAGAACTTCCCACCGCTGCAAACCATGGAAAGCCTGCTGTTCGGTTTCCTGTGGGCCGGCTGGACCCTGCTTTCGCTGTCGCTGATCTCCGGCTGGCTGTTCGTCGAGAACTTGTTTGCCCAGCACCTGGTGCACAAAACCCTGCTGGCGTGCCTGGCCTGGATTGTGTTCAGCGTCCTGCTGTGGGGCCGCAATCGTCTCGGCTGGCGCGGGCACAAGGCGATCCGCTGGACCCTGGCCGGTTTCTGCCTGCTGATGCTGGCCTATTTCGGCAGCAAGCTGGTTCGCGAATACATCCTGCATATCTGACGGGCAGCGATTATGGAAAACTTGCCCCTTGAGCCGATGCTTGCGGTCATCGCCCTGCTGATCTTATGGGCGGCGTTGTTTACCGCCATAGAAGCAGCACAACAACACTTGCTGGCCCTGCGTCCCGGCACCCGCCAGGGTGACAAGGCCGCCGCGCGCCTGAGCTTCCCACGCCATAGCCTGATCCTGTGCAACAGCTTGTGCCGCGCCGCGGTGGTAATTCTGTGCACCTTGCTGGCGATCTATGCCTGGGCGCAAAACGGCCCATGGCTGGGCTGGCTGATTTCCTGCGCCCTGCTGCTGATACTGGCCGATTACCTGCCGCGCGCGCTGGCCACACGCTATCCACAAGCGGTGCTGGGCTTCGGCAATACGCTGCTGGGCGTGCCGTTGAAAATCGTTTATCCCCTGGCCTGGCTGCTCAATGGCATCAGCCTGCTGCTATTGCGCCCGTTCGCACGCACCTCCGGCGTGGTGAAGAAGAGCGACGAGCCGCTGCCGGACCACGATGACGAACCCGAGTCGGACGCCGACGCCGACCGCCTTCCCGGTATGCCCGGTATCCACGCTCTGGACAACATAACGGTCAATGACATCCTGGTGCCGCGCAGCGAAGTGGACGGTATCAACCTGGACGACTCGATCGACGCCATCATCGAACAACTGCGCACGTCCCCGCGCACACGCCTGCCGGTGTTCCACAGCGATATCAACCAGGTCCAGGCAGTGCTTAACACCCGGCAGATCCAACATCTGCTGTCCGACGCCAGCCTGACCAAAGAAGCGCTGCTTGCCGCCTGCCACGAGCCCTACTTCGTTCCGGAAAGCACGCCCCTGCAGCTGCAACTGCTCAACTTCCACAAACAGCAGCGGCGCCTGGGCATGGTGGTGGATGAATACGGCGAAGTGCTGGGCATCGTGACCCTGGAAGACATCCTCGAAGAAATCGTCGGCGAATTCGAAAGCGAACAGAGTGCGGACAACCCGCACATCGAAGCACAGCCCGATGGCCGCTATATCATCGACGGCGCCGCGTCCATCCGCGAGCTGAACAAGAGCCTGGGTTGGCACCTGCCCAGCGACGGCCCCAAGACCCTCAACGGCCTGGTGACTGAAGCGCTGGAGACCATTCCCGATTGCGCGGTATGCCTGAAGATCGGCCGCTATCGCCTGGAAATCCTCGAGACCGAGGACAACCGGGTCAGCAAGGTGCTGATCTGGCACACCAGTCACGTGCCGGTGGCCGTATAACTTCCCGACACTTCAAGATCCAATCGGGGGAGCGTGGCACGCCCCCCCTTCCGCATTTTGATTTGCGGCGTGCCAGCTCTTGTTGTATTTCCAAACCCCTTCCTATAATCGGCTCGGCTTACCAAAGCCCCGCCCGACCGTGTGCTACCCGCACCAAACGCGTCCAGGCACCGCCTTATCGTGTCTGACCGGTGCCCGCTCCCATCCCGAGCGGCCCCGCGCATACCCCTGATCCATGGGTGTTCGACCAATAATAATCCGCGTCCAAACGCGCAATGACCATCAGGGATACCGCCATGAGCACCACCTATAACGAGACGGCAAGCGCCGCCCCGACCAACTCGACCGCACGGGTCGCCACGGCGAGCATCGTTGGCACCGCCATCGAGTTCTACGACTTCTACATCTATGCCACCGCCGCTGCCCTGGTGATCGGCCCGGTGTTCTTTCCACAGACCTCCGGCACCGCGCAGATGCTGGCGTCGTTCCTGACCTTCGGTATCGCGTTTATCGCCCGGCCACTGGGCTCGGCGCTGTTCGGCCACTTTGGCGACCGTATCGGCCGCAAGTCGACGCTGGTGGCTTCACTGCTGCTGATGGGCGTGTGCACCACGCTGATTGGCTTGCTGCCCGGCTATGACAGCATCGGGGCGTGGGCGCCGATTCTGTTGTGCGTGCTGCGCTTCGGCCAAGGTCTTGGCCTGGGCGGGGAATGGGGCGGCGCGGCATTGCTGGCGACCGAGAACGCGCCCAAAGGCAAACGCGCCTGGTTCGGTATGTTCCCGCAGTTGGGCCCGTCCATTGGCTTCCTTGCCGCCAACGGCTTGTTCCTGATCCTGGCCATGAGCCTCAACGACGAGCAGTTCCGCAGCTGGGGCTGGCGCATCCCGTTCATCCTCAGCGCGGCACTGGTGATGGTCGGCCTGTATGCACGCTTGAAGCTGCACGAGACCCCTGTATTCGCAAACGCCGTCGCCAAGGAAAAGCCGGTAAAAGTGCCCTTGGTGGAATTGTTCAGCCAGCATTGGCTGCCGGTGCTGCTGGGCGCCGCGTCAATGGTGGTGTGCTATGCGCTGTTCTACATCACCACGGCGTTTTCCCTGAGCTATGGCGTGTCGACCCTGGGCTACAGCCGTGAAACCTTCCTTGCCCTGTTGTGCTTCGCGGTGTTGTTCATGGGCCTGGCCACGCCCCTGGCGGCCCTGGCCAGTGATCGCTACGGGCGCAAGCCGGTGCTGATCGTCGGTGCGATTCTGGCGATCCTGTCGGGCTTCACCATGGAGCCGCTGCTGACCCACGGTTCGACCTGGGCCGTGGCGCTGTTCCTGGCGCTGGAGCTGTTTCTGATGGGCGTGACCTTCGCGCCGATGGGCGCGCTGCTGCCTGAACTGTTCCCGACCCGCGTACGTTATACCGGCGCTTCGGCCGCCTATAACCTGGGAGGGATTGTTGGCGCGTCGGCGGCGCCGTTCTTCGCAACCAAGCTGGTGGCGATGGGTGGCCTGAGTTATGTCGGCGGGTATGTGTCGGCGGCGGCGTTGCTCAGCTTGATTGCTGTGCTGTGCCTGAAAGAGACGCGGGATAATGATTTGAACAAGGTCGTCTGATAGACCGCTGTCGGGGGCAAGCGGAGCTTGCCCCCGATGTTTTCAGAGCTCTACAACAACCGCCTGGGAAGCACGAGTGGCTTTGGCTCGCGCCGCTTCGATCGACTCGTCCCGCGCCAACGCCACGCCCATGCGGCGCTGTCCATTCACTTCTGGCTTACCAAACAGACGCAACGCCGTGTCCGGCTCGCTCAAAGCGGCGCCGAGGTTGGCGAACGCGGTCTGGGTCGACTGCCCTTCCACCAGGATCACCGCCGAAGCCGACGGCCCAAACTGACGGATCAAAGGAATCGGCAGGCCGAGAATCGCGCGCGCGTGCAGGGCGAATTGCGACAGGTCCTGGGAAATCAACGTCACCAGACCGGTGTCGTGGGGGCGCGGCGACACTTCGCTGAACCACACCTGATCGCCCTTGATGAACAATTCCACGCCAAACAGGCCACGACCGCCCAACGCTTCGGTCACCGCTTTGGCAACGCGCTCGGATTCGGCCAGGGCAATCGGGCTCATGGCTTGCGGCTGCCAGGATTCCTGGTAGTCGCCCTTCTCCTGGCGGTGGCCAACCGGCGCACAGAAGGTGGTGCCGCCGATGTGGCGCACGGTCAGCAGTGTGATTTCGTAGTCGAAGTCGATAAAGCCTTCGATGATCACGCGGCCTTTACCGGCCCGCCCGCCTTCCTGGGCGTAATCCCAGGCTTTTTGCACGTCGTCGGCGCTGCGCAGCAGGCTCTGGCCCTTGCCCGACGAACTCATCACCGGCTTGACCACGCACGGGAAGCCCAGGTCTTGCACGGCCTTGCTGTAGTCTTCGAAGGTGTCGGCGAAGTGGTACGGCGAGGTCGGCAGGTCCAGTTCTTCGGCGGCCAGGCGACGGATGCCTTCACGGTTCATGGTCAGTGAGGTGGCGCGTGCCGTTGGGATCACGGTGAAGCCTTCAGCTTCCAGCTCCACCAGCGTCGCGGTGGCGATGGCTTCGATTTCCGGCACGATGAAGTGCGGCTTTTCTGCTTCGATTACCGCGCGCAGGGCGGCGCCGTCGAGCATGTTGATCACGTGGCTGCGATGCGCCACCTGCATGGCCGGCGCGTTGGCGTAGCGATCCACGGCAATCACTTCAACGCCCAGGCGTTGCAGTTCGATTACCACTTCCTTGCCCAGCTCACCGCAGCCACACAGCAAAACGCGGGTCGCGGTTGGCGACAATGGAGTTCCGATTCGGGTCATCTCAGGTCCTCAGGGGAGCGGATCATGGGGGAGAAAGGCCGGCATTTTACATGAACTGTAAAAATTGGCCTCAGTTGGCGACGGCCCGTTTGCGCAGGCGCCAGGCCATGATCAGCCACACCGCCGTGACCCCGGCGAATTTCGAGGCCAGGGCGGTGCCCACCACGGCCGGCGTGAGGGCGCCGATCAGGCCGAAGAAGATGAACGTATCGAGGGGAATGCTCAGCGCCGAACTTATCCACAGGCGGTCATGCAGGGGGCGCTTGGTGATGCTGAACACAAGCCAGTCGATGCACTCCGACACCGCAAACGCCGTGGCGCTGGCCAGGGCAATGGCCGGGTCCGAGGTGATATACGACAGCACCAGCGCCGCCAGCATGGCGATGATCGCGCCGTGACCGAAGCGGGTTTGCACCATATCGCGCAGGATAAAGACCAGGCCACCCCAGGCGGACCAGATCACATCCAGGTGCGGCGCGGTGGAGAAGGCGAAGTTGATCAGCACGACGCTGCTGATATAGGCGATCAGGAAGAGCATGGGGATGGACCTGTGGGTAATGCCGCACAGGGTAATGCACTGCGCTGAATGTGGCGAGCGAGCTTGCCCGTGCCTGGCTGCGAAGCGGCCATGATAAGACCGCCGTGCTTTTTTTCAGGTAGATCAGAGCGTCAGGTTTTGGGGCTGCTGCGCAGCCCAGCGCGGGGCAAGCCCGCTCACCGCAGAAAGCCCGCTCACCACACACAAAACCGGACTGACCACTGCCCGGCGCTTCACCTCAATGATCAGCCGCTGGGGTTAGCACAAACTATAAAGACCAACCCGCTCGCCACCGCCCGCTCATGGCACAACCCCAACACCATCCGGCGTTCGGCGTTGTCCATGCGGCTCCAGCGGGTGATCTCATCCACGGTGCGCTGGCAGCCGGTGCAGATATCGTCATCATCCAGCGCGCAAATACTCACGCACGGCGAGGCGACGGGGCGTTCGAGCGGGTTCATTCTTCCTGCTCAGCCAGGTCGCGGGCATACCGCTGGGCGTTATGCACATAGTGCGCGGCACTGGCTTCGAGCATGCGCTTCTGCGCCTCGGTGAGCTCCCGCACCACCTTGCCCGGCGAGCCCATCACCAGGGAGCCGTCGGGAATTTCCTTGCCTTCGCCGATCAGCGAATTGGCGCCGATGATGCAGTGCTTACCGATCCTGGCGCCGTTGAGGATTACCGCATTGATACCAATCAGGCTGTAATCATCGACGGTGCAGCCATGCAGCATGGCGTTGTGGCCGATGGTCACACCGGTGCCCAGGGTCAGCGGGTAGCCCATGTCGGTGTGCATCACGCTGCCGTCCTGCACGTTGCTGTTTTTGCCGATCAGGATCAGTTCATTGTCGCCACGCAATACCGCGTTGAACCAGACGTTGGCACCCTCCTCCAGCTTGACCTTGCCCACCAGCGTGGCATTGGGTGCCACCCAACTGTTGGGGTGCGTCTCGACGCGGGCGTCGCCCAGGCGGTATTTCATGGTGTGTCCTCACGGCCGGCCATTCAAACGATGGCTTAAATATTGATGAAGCTTTTGGGTGGCTGGTGCAGGCTGATGTTGGCATCGTCATAGAGCAGGTTGATCAACTCGACGATCATGATCGCCGTCAGCCCCCAGATTTTATATTCACCAAAGCGATAGCTGGGCACGTACCAACTGCGGCCCTGGTAATCGATTCTGTGGGTATGTTCGCGCGGGTCCTGTCGGAAAAAGTCCAGCGGCACACTGAAGACCGCGGCGATTTCGGCATCGTTGGCCAGGTACTCGACGTAATCGGGGATGACCCCCACGTAAGGCGTCACGCGGATACCATGCAGGGAAATCAGCGGGCTCAACGGGCCGATGACCTCCACCAGCCCCGGCGGCAGGCCGATTTCTTCTTCGGCTTCACGCAGGGCGGTGAACACCAGGTCCGGGTCTTCAGGGTCGCGGCGTCCGCCAGGAAAGGCCACTTCGCCACCGTGGGTCGACAGGCCGCTGGCGCGCAGGGTCAGGATCAGCTCAGGTTCGTCACTGCGGGTAATCGGCACCAGCACCGCGGCCTCGGGGAAACGTCCGTCCGTTTCCAGCGTATGCGGCGTGTGATTGCTTACCCGGCGAAGTAGCTCGTCCAGCATGAGTCATCTCGGTCTGTTGGCTACCTTGCATCATGCACCAAAGCGACGACACGCCCAAGCCCAAAACCCGGCGGCTGTCGCTAAACGACAACTTGCAGGGCCCTGCCCGCCACGCCAAGATAGACGCACTTTCCAGGAACCCCAGCATGAATTTCTGCAGCCAGTGCGGTAAACCGGTCACCCAACGCATTCCCGAAGGCGACGGCCGCCTGCGTTTTGTGTGTGATCACTGCTCGACCGTCCATTACCAGAACCCCAATATTGTCGCAGGCACGCTGCCGGTGTGGGGCGACAAAGTGCTGCTGTGCCGCCGCGCCATCGAGCCGCGCCTGGGTTACTGGACCCTGCCCGCCGGTTTTATGGAGAACGGCGAGACCGTCGAACAGGCCGCCATGCGCGAAACCCTGGAAGAAGCCTGCGCCCGCGTATGTAACCTGTGCGTCTATACGCTGATCGACGTACCGCATATCAGCCAGGTGCACATCTTCTACCGCGCCGAACTGGTCGATCTGGACTTCGCCGCAGGCCCCGAAAGCCTTGAGGTACAGCTGTTCGACGAAGCCGACATCCCTTGGTCCGAGCTGGCTTTTCGCACAGTAGGCCGTACCTTGGAATGCTTTTTCGCTGACCGCAGGCTCAAGTCATACCCGGTGCGCAGCGAGGCTGTGCCGCCAATGGGCAAGCCCGCCCCTTAACCCCCCGGCACCTGGCCTTTGAAGGGATACCGTTGTAATGCGTCTGTTGCTTGTTTTGATCTGCCTGTCGTTCGCTACCCTGTCACCGGCCTCCACTCTGCAAACGCCGGGCAGCAAGCCTGTCGAAAAAGTCCTGGTGCTTAAATCCGCCCACCAATTGCAGTTGATCAACGACGGCAAGCCGTTCAAGACCTATCGCATTTCCCTGGGCAAAAACCCCAAGGGCCACAAGCTGATCGAGGGCGACCGCCGCACCCCGGAGGGCCTCTATTGGATCGACTGGCGCAAGACCAGTGACCGTTTCAACCTGGCCATGCACATCTCCTACCCCAACATCAGCGACGCCGCCCGCGCGCGCCGCGAAGGGGTGAAGCCCGGCAGCATGATCATGATCCACGGCACGCCCGACACCGAGGACTACCCGGAGCAGTGGTTCCACACCCTGGACTGGACCGACGGCTGCATCGGCATGCGCAACGTCGACATGCGTGAAGTCTGGAACCTGGTCAAAGACGGCACGCTGATCGAGATTCGGCCGTAGTCGTCGACCGCTCGTAAAATAATTCAAAAAAAATCCCGCCCCTGAACCCCCCCGCCGGTGAATACCAGTTCACGGCGCGGGCTGCGTCGTTCTGCACGCGAGAAAGACCTCTCTAATACCACTCGATACCAAGCCCCGTTTCAGGGCCATGAAACAAGCATTTGCACCGTTTTGGCGGCATTGACATGGTATTTAAGTGGTATTAGTTTTCGACCAATACCGGGCGACAACACTCCAATAACGCATCGGAAATCTGACAGATGAATCCCATCCTGGCCCTGCGCCCCGACGACAAACAGTCCACGCCGCTGTACCTGCAATTGGCGCGCAAGCTCGAAGCCGCCATCCACGCCGGTGAGTGGAAATCCGAGCAGGCGTTGCCCTCCGAGCGCGTACTCAGCGAGCAGTTGAGCATCTCGCGGGTCACCGCCCGCAAGGCCCTGCAAGTACTGTTTGACCAAGGCCTGATTCGTCGCAGCCAAGGTTCCGGCACGTTTATCACGCCACGCCTGGAACAGCCGCTGTCACGCCTGTCGGGGTTCAGCGAAATGCTGCGCCTCAAGGGTTTTGCGCCCAGCTCCCAATGGCTGGAACGCGACATTACTCCGCCGACCCACGAAGAGCTGATTCGCCTGGCCTTGTCGCCCACCGATAAAGTCGCGCGCCTCAAACGCTTGCGCAAAGCCGACGACACGGTCATGGCGATTGAAATGAGCACCCTGCCCGCCGCCGTGTTGCCGCAACCGCACGCCATCGGCAACTCGCTGTACGAATACCTGGAAAGCATCGGCAAACCCATCGTGCGCGCCCTGCAACATATCCAGGCAATCAACGCCTCGGACGAGTTTGCCGCGCTGGTGGGCATCGCCCCCGGCACCGCCATGCTGCTGATGACGCGCGTGGGCTACACCGCCGACAACACGCCGATTGAAATCACCGACACCTACTGCCGCAACGACTACTACGACTTCGTCGCAGAGCTGCGCAGGTACGACTTTGCCGCCGAGTTGCGGCCTTAGAGAACTGCCATGTCCGAAGACAATATCCTCACGCCCCATGGCTGGATTCGCGGCCGCCTGGTGCACGCACGCGGCAAGGTGCTCGCCATTGAAGGCACGCCTTGTGACCCGTCTGAAAACGACTTGCCCTACCTGCTGCCGGGCTTTATCGACCTGCATGTGCACGGCGGCGGCGGCAAGGACATCATGGAAGGCAGCGCGGCCTTCGAGACCATCACCCGCACCCACGTGCGGTTTGGTACCACCTCGCTGCTGGCCACCACCATGACGGCGCCGGTGGATGAAATCTCCCGCGTGCTCGGTGAGCTTGGCGCGTTCTGCGAGCAGCGTCCTGCAGGCAGCGCCCGGGTGCTCGGCGTGCACCTGGAAGGCCCCTACATCAACCCCGGAAAACTCGGCGCTCAGCCCAACTTCGCCCACACCGCGTTGATGGCTGAAGTGGAAGCCTACCTGCGTCTGGCGCCGATCCGGGTGATCACCATCGCGCCGGAAATCGCCGGCCATGACGCGTTGATCCGTGCCCTCAGCGCACGCGGTGTACGCATGCAAATCGGCCACACCCTGGGCAGCTATGAAGAAGGCGTCGCCGCCCTCGCCGCCGGGGCCAGCAGCTTCACCCATTTGTACAACGCCATGAGCCCGCTGCATCACCGCGAACCCGGCATCGTCGGCGCAGCGCTGGCCCACGCCAAGTACGCCGAGCTGATCCCGGATTTGCTTCACGTGCACCCCGGCGCCATGCGCGTGGCCCTGCGTGCGATTCCGTGCCTGTACTGCGTCACCGATTCCACCGCCGCCGCCGGCATGCCCGATGGCGAGTACAAGTTGGGCAGCCACACCGTGACCAAATGCCTGGGCGGCGTCCGCCTGGCCGACGGCACCCTGGCAGGCAGCACGCTGACCATGGACCAGGCGCTGCGCAACCTGGTGAAGATCGGCCTGCCCATCAGCGAAGCCTCACAACGCCTGTCGCAGTTTCCGGCGGACTACCTGGGCCTGGAAGAACGCGGCCGCCTGCAACCCGGCAGCTTTGCCGACTGCGTGCGCCTGGACCGCGCCCTGCACCTCACCGACGTAATGGTCGAAGGAGACACCATTGACTTCAAAAATGCTTGAAGAGGCCTTGGCCTCCGGTGATGCCGTCGCCGCCCAATTGCAGCGCCTGACCCCGATACTCGAAGAAATCGCCGGCCGCCTGCGCCGCCAGCCGCCGCACGTGGCGATGACCATCGCCCGTGGCAGCTCGGACCATGCCGCCAGCTACTTTGCCTACTTGGCCATGCAGCATGTGGGCATTCCGGTGGCGTCATTGCCGATGTCGGTGGTGACCTTGCTGCAGGCCCCATTGAAGGTCAGTGGCCAAGTGGCGTTCGGCTTCTCGCAGTCGGGGCAAAGCCCGGACCTGGTCAACAGCCTGCGCCTGCTGCGCAAGCGAGGCGCCTTGAGCATCTCGCTGGTCAACGCCGAAGACTCGCCGCTGGAGGCCGCGTGTGAATGCCACGTACCCCTGTGTGCCGGGCCGGAACTGAGCGTGGCGGCCACCAAGAGCTTTATCGCCACCCTCAGCGCCAGCGCGTTGCTGGTTGGCCACTGGAACCAGCAACGCGAACTGTTGCAAGCCTGCCAGGCCCTGCCCGACGGCCTGCACGAAGCAGCCACACAGGATTGGCAAGCGGCCATCGACGCCCTGAAAGACAGCCAACGCTTGATGGTGATCGGCCGCGGTGCCGGCTTTGCCGTCGCCCAGGAAGCCGCACTCAAGCTCAAGGAAACCTCGGCGATCCAGGCCGAAGCCTTCAGCAGCGCCGAAGTGCGCCACGGGCCGATGGCCTTGATCGATGAAAATTACCCGTTGCTGGTGTTCGCCCCACGCGGCGCCGAGCAAGCCGGTTTGCTGAGCCTGGCCGCCGATATGCGTCAACGCGGCGCCCGCGTCTTGCTGGCCGCGCCGGACGATATCGTGGAACGCGACCTGACCCTGAGCCGTGCCGAACACCCGAGCCTGGACCCGATCCTGGCCATCCAAAGCTTCTACGTCATGGCCGCCGGCCTGGCGCAGGCCCGGGGCATGGACCCGGACCAGCCGCGCCACCTGAGCAAAGTCACCCGCACTCACTGAGTCGATTGCCGCGTTTTCCTGATGAGTACCGTGCCCATGTCCAACAACAATAAAGAATTGACCCTCTGTGCGCCCTTGAGCGGCCCCGTGCTCGCCTTGGGCGACATCCCCGACGAAGTATTCGCCAGTGGCGCCCTGGGCGACGGCGTGGCCATCGACCCGTTGAATGACTGCCTGCATGCGCCGTGTGACGGGGTGATCATCCATGTCGCCCGCACCGGGCATGCGTTGACGATCCGCGCCGACAACGGTGCCGAATTGCTGATGCATGTGGGCATCGACACCGTGGAATTGAACGGCGAAGGGTTTGCACTGCTGGTCAAACCGGACGCGCGCGTGGCCCAGGGCCAGGCGCTGGTGCGCTTTGATCTGGACCACGTTGCGCGCCAGTGCAAAAGCCTGGTCAGCCCGATCATCCTGACCAATGGCGAGGGTTTTGCGCTACGGCCGGTGGCCGGAAAAATCGTCAAGGTGGGTGAGCCGTTGCTGCACATTGCCGCGCGTTCGGCAGCACCGCTGCAGGCGGCTGTGGATAACTCGGTCACCGAAGTGCACGCCAGCGTGCGCATTACCCACCGTGGCGGTTTGCATGCACGCCCCGCCGCGCTGGTGCGCAAAGCCGCGCAAGGTTTTAACTGCCATGCAGAGCTGCACTTCGCCGGCAAGTCGGCGCCGTGCGACAGCCTGATTGGCTTGATGGGCCTGGGCATTGGTGAAGGCGATGAAGTGCGCATCACCTGTCGCGGCAAGGATTGCGAGGCGGCGCTGCAGGCGTTGGTGGCCGTACTGTCGGTTGCCGTGAGTGAAGAACACCACACGCCGGTAGCCGCAGCACCGCGTCGGGCGAATACCGAAGCCGGTGTGTTGCAAGGCGTGTGCGCGGCGCCCGGTCTGGTCTGTGGGCCGCTGTTTCGCCTGGCCGGTATCGAACTGCCGCAAGACACGGGCAAGCATACCGCCGACGAACAACTGCAACGTCTGGACACCGCGCTGGAGCAAGTGCGCGGCGAAATCCGCAGCACCCTGGAGCATGCACGCCAACGCAAGAACGTCGAAGAAGGAGACATCTTCGCCGCCCACCTTGCGCTATTGGAAGACCCCACGCTGCTGGACGCCGCCACCGGTGCCATCGAGCAAGGCAGTGCCGCCACCCACGCCTGGCACGATGCTATCCAGGCGCAATGCGCGGTGTTGCTGGCGTTGGGCAAACCGCTGTTTGCCGAGCGCGCCAACGACCTGCGCGACCTGCAACAACGGGTGTTGCGTGCGCTGTTGGGTGAAACCTGGCATTTCGAATTGCCGGCCGGTTCAATTGTCAGCGCCCATGACCTGACCCCGTCCGACCTGCTGCAACTGAGCGCACAAAACGCCGTGGGTATTTGCATGGCCGAAGGCGGCGCAACGTCCCACGTCGCAATTTTGGCCCGAGGCAAAGGCTTGCCCTGTGTGGTCGCGCTGGGCGCCGAAGTGCTCGACGTGCCGCAAGGCCAACGCGTGGTACTGGACGCGGCCAATGGTCGCCTGGAACTGGCCCCCAGCGAAGCGCGCCACGCCGAAGTGCACCAGATTCGCGATGCGCAGAAACGGCGCCGTCAGAGACAACAGGCCCAAGCCCGGCAAGCGGCGCAAACCCGCGATGGCGTCAGTATTGAAGTGGCGGCCAACGTCGCCTCCAGTGCCGAGGCCCAAATGGCGTTTGAAAACGGCGCCGATGGTGTGGGCCTGCTACGCACCGAATTCCTGTTTGTCGACCGCCGCACCGCGCCGGATGAGCAAGAGCAACGCCAGGCCTACCAGGCCGTGCTGGACGCCATGGGCGACAAGTCGGTGATCATCCGCACCATCGACGTGGGCGGCGACAAGCAACTCGACTATCTACCGTTGCCGGTTGAGGCCAACCCGGTGCTGGGCCAGCGCGGTATTCGCCTGGCCCAGGTGCGCCCGGAGCTGCTTGATCAGCAACTGCGCGCGCTGCTGCAAGTCCGCCCGCTGGCGCGTTGCCGGATTCTGTTGCCGATGGTCAGCGAGGTCGACGAACTGCTGCAGATCCGCCAGCGCCTGGATGAACTGTGCGCGGAGCTGGAGCTGACTCAGCGCCCGGAACTGGGCGTGATGATCGAAGTGCCCGCCGCTGCGCTGATGGCCGAGCAACTCGCCAAACACGCAGACTTTTTATCCATCGGCACCAATGACCTTTCCCAGTACACCCTGGCCATGGACCGCGACCACGCGGGCCTGGCCGCGCGGGTGGATGCCTTGCACCCGGCGCTGCTGCGCCTGATCGCGCAAACCTGCGCCGGCGCCGCCAAGCATGGGCGTTGGGTCGGTGTATGCGGCGCCCTGGCATCTGACCCACTGGCCACGCCGGTGCTGGTCGGCCTGGGCGTCAGCGAGCTGTCGGTAAGCCCGCCGCAGATCGGCGAAATCAAGGACCGCGTCCGCCACTTGGACGCGGCGCAATGCCGGCAATTGAGCCAAGGCCTGCTCGACCTGAGCAGCGCCAGGGCCGTTCGCCAAGCCTGTCAACACCACTGGCCGCTGAGCTGACAACAACAAGAAAAAAGGAGACTCGCCATGTACCAACATCTGATTGAAGGGCTGCAACGCCTGGGCCGTGCGCTGATGCTGCCGATCGCGATTCTGCCGATCGCCGGGCTGTTGCTGCGCCTGGGCGATACCGACTTGCTCAACATCGCGGTGATGCACGATGCCGGGCAAGCGATCTTCGCCAACCTGGCGCTGATCTTCGCCATCGGTATTGCCGTGGGTTTTGCCCGCGACAACAACGGCACGGCAGGGTTGGCCGGGGCGATTGGTTACCTGGTGATGATCTCTACCCTCAAGGTGATGGATACCACCATCAACATGGGCATGCTCGCCGGTATCGCCAGCGGCTTGATGGCCGGCGCGCTGTATAACCGGTTCAAGGACATCAAGCTGCCGGAGTACCTGGCGTTCTTTGGCGGGCGGCGGTTTGTGCCGATCATCACCGGGTTCTCGGCGGTGGGCCTGGGCGTGATCTTTGGCTTGATCTGGCCGCCGATCCAGCACGGCATCAACAGCTTCGGGGTGCTGCTGATGGAAAGCGGCAGCTTTGGCGCGTTCGTGTTTGGTGTGTTCAACCGCCTGCTGATCGTCACCGGCCTGCACCATATCCTCAACAACATGGCCTGGTTCGTATTCGGCACGTTTACCGATCCGGTGACCGGTGCTGTGGTAACAGGTGACCTGACCCGCTACTTCGCCGGCGATCCGAAAGGCGGCCAGTTCATGACCGGCATGTTCCCGGTGATGCTGTTCGGCCTGCCTGCTGCGTGTTTGGCGATGTACCGCAATGCACTGCCGGAGCGCCGCAAAGTGATGGGCGGGATTTTCCTGTCGATGGCACTGACGTCGTTCCTCACCGGAGTGACCGAGCCGATCGAATTCGCGTTCATGTTCCTCGCGCCGTTCCTGTACCTGCTGCATGCGCTGCTCACCGGCCTGTCGATGGCGGTGACCAATATGCTCAATATCCACCTGGGCTTTACCTTCTCCGGTGGCTTTATCGACATGGTGCTGGGCTGGGGCAAGTCCACCAACGGCTGGCTGGTGGTGCCGGTGGGCCTGGCCTACGCGGTGATCTATTACACCGTGTTCAGCTACTGCATTCGCCGCTTCAACCTCAAGACACCCGGCCGCGAAGACATCCAGGTGGCGCCGGCACACGTGATGAGCGACAACCAGCGTGCCACGGCTTACATCCGAGCCTTGGGCGGTGCAGACAACTTGCTCAGCGTGGGGGCTTGCACCACACGCCTGCGCCTGGACATGGTCGACCGCAACAAGGCGGTGGATGCCGAACTCAAGACACTGGGCGCCATGGCTGTGGTGCGGCCAGGCAATGGCGGCAGTTTGCAGGTGGTGGTTGGGCCGATGGCCGATAGCATTGCTGATGAAATTCGCTTGGCCATGCCGTCGTTTGTTGCCTCGACACCCGTAGCGGTTGCGCCTGAGGATAAGCCCGTGACGGTGAATGTGCAGGAGGCCGAGAAATGGCTGAGTGCGTTGGGTGGCCGAGGGAATGTGCGCCAGCTGGAAGCGGTGGCGATGACCCGGTTGCGGGTGGAGTTGGGGGATGATTCGGGGTTGTCTGAAGCGGACCTGACTGCGCTGGGTTGCCAGGGTGTGAGCCAGATGGACAGCGGGGCGTGGCACTTGTTGATTGGTGACAAGGCCACTGGATTGGGCGAGGCACTGGAGGGACTGGTAACCCGCCCAATCAACTCCTGACCGATCGTTCCCACGCTCTGCGTGGGAATGCCGCCCCGGACGCTCCGCGTCCAAGCCGTCGCGCATGGTTCAACCCTGCACAAGGGTGACGCGGAGCGTCACAGGATGCATTCCCACGCGGAGCGTGGGAACGATCAATTAATCGTGTACTGACCACTGGCCGGGAGTGCCTCCGCCAGCGCTGCTTGAAGTCCCGGCGCCTTCGCGAGCAAGCCATTACAACCAACAAAAAACCCGCTGACCAAACTGGCCCAGCGGGTTTCTCGTTTCTGCAATCTGCGAATTAAAAATCCGCCAACTGCCACACCTCATAAGCCGGTGTTTCATACGGATGGCTCAGCTTGAGTGCAGCCACAACCGCCACAATCAACTCATCCGCCACCACCAGCTCCACCTTCCACTCCTCAACCACTTCAACCTGACCCACTTGCCCAATGAACGGCTGGCTGCCGTCCAATGCGCGGAATTGGCCCTGGCCCAGCACTTGCCAGGCGCAGTTGTCGTAGTCGCCGATGCGCCCGCCGCCAGCTGCGAAGACGGCGGTTTTCACCGTCTCCACATGGCTGTCGGGCACGAAGAAGGCAAGCTTGTACACGGCCTTAGTTCACCCACACGCGCGCGTTGCGGAACATGCGCATCCAGGCGCCGTCTTCGTTCCACTCTTCGGGGCGCCACGAGTTCTGCACGGCGCGGAACACGCGTTCCGGGTGCGGCATCATGATGGTCACGCGACCGTCGCGGCTGGTAAGGCCGGTGATCCCGCGCGGCGAGCCGTTCGGGTTGGCCGGGTAGCTTTCGGTGACCTTGCCGTGGTTGTCGACGAAACGCAGCGCAACGGTGCCGGACAGGTCGGCTTCAAGCAGTGCTTCTTCGCTTTCGAACTCGGCATGGCCTTCACCGTGGGCGATGGCGATCGGCATGCGCGAACCGGCCATGCCTTGCAGGAAGATCGAGTTGGACTCCTGCACCTGCACCATGGCCACGCGCGCTTCGAACTGCTCGGAACGGTTGCGCACAAAGTGCGGCCAGAACTCGCTGCCCGGGATCAGTTCGCTAAGGTTGGACATCATCTGGCAACCGTTGCACACACCAAGGGTGAAGCTGTCGTTGCGCTCGAAGAACCCTTGGAACGCATCGCGGGCACGGCTGTTGAACAGCGCGGACTTGGCCCAGCCTTCACCGGCACCCAGCACGTCGCCGTAGGAGAAACCGCCGCAGGCCACCAGGCCTTTGAACTCATTGAGGTCGACGCGACCGGCGAGGATATCGCTCATGTGCACGTCGATCGCATTGAAGCCGGCGCGGTCGAACGCAGCCGCCATTTCCACCTGGCCGTTGACGCCCTGCTCACGCAGCACGGCAACTTGTGGGCGAATGCCTTTCTTGATGTACGGCGCGGTGATGTCCTGGTTGACGTCGAAGCTGAGCTTGGTGCTCAGGCCTGGGTTGTCTTCTTCCAGGATCACGTCGAACTCCTGCTCGGCGCAGTCGGCGTTATCGCGCAGGCGTTGGATCTGGTAGCTGGTCTCGGCCCACTGGCGTTGCAGCAGACGGCGTTGGCCGGTAAACACGGTATCGCCATTGAAGGAGATAGTGACTTCACCGTTGTTGATCGGTTGGCCGATCACCGCCACGCAGTCATCCAGGCCGGCGGCGCTGAACTGTGCAAGTACGTCCGGGGTAGCGTCCTGGCGCACCTGTATCACCGCACCCAACTCTTCGTTGAACAGGATGCCGTTGATTTCAGCGGCATCCTCGGCAACGCTGTCGAGCACGATGTTCAGGCCGCAGTGACCGGCGAAGGCCATCTCGACCACGCTTGTCAGCAAACCACCGTCGGAACGGTCGTGGTAGGCCAGCAGGTGGCCGTCGGCGTTGAGGCCCTGGATCACGGCGAAGAAGGCTTTGAGGTCTTCGGCGTCATCCACGTCCGGCGCGTGCTTGCCCAGTTTGCCGTGGGTTTGCGCGAGGATCGAGGCGCCCATGCGGTTCTGGCCACGGCCCAGGTCGATCAGGATCAGATCGGTGGTGCCCTTGTCCATGCGCAGTTGCGGGGTGAGGGTCTGGCGCACATCGGTCACCGGAGCAAAACCGGTCACAATCAGCGACAGCGGCGAGGTGACGCTCTTGTCCACGCCCTCTTCGTTCCAACGGGTGGCCATGGACATGGAGTCCTTGCCCACCGGAATGGTGATCCCCAGTTCCGGGCACAGCTCCATGCCGACGGCCTTGACGGTGTCGTACAGGCGCGCGTCTTCACCGGGGTGGCCGGCCGCGGACATCCAGTTGGCCGACAGTTTGATATCGGACAGCTTGCCAATGCGCGAAGCGGCGATGTTGGTGAGGGTTTCACCAATGGCCATGCGGCCCGAGGCCGGGGCGTCCAGCAGGGCGAGCGGCGTGCGCTCGCCCATCGCCATGGCTTCACCGGTGTAAACGTCGAAGCTGGTGGCGGTGACGGCAACGTCTGCCACCGGAACCTGCCATGGGCCGACCATTTGGTCACGGGCCACCAGGCCGGTGATGCTGCGGTCGCCGATGGTGATCAAAAAGCTTTTGCTGGCCACGGCCGGATGGTGCAGCACGCGTTCGATGCTGTCGGCCAGTTCCAGTGCGCTTGGGTCGAAATCATCGCCCAGCTCGGTTTCACGTACCGCCGAACGGTGCATGCGCGGGGCTTTGCCCAGCAGCACTTCGAGCGGCATGTCCACCGGGCTGTTGCCGAAATGGCTGTCGGTGACCGTCAACTGCGGCTCGGCAGTGGCTTCGCCAACCACGGCAAACGGGCAACGCTCGCGTTCGCAGATGGCCTGGAAGCGCGCGAAGTCTTCAGGGCCGACGGCCAGTACGTAGCGCTCCTGGGATTCGTTGCTCCAGATTTCGTGCGGGGCCATGCCCGGCTCGTCGTTTGGAATGTTGCGCAGTTCGAAACGGCCACCGCGGTCGCCATCGTTGACCAGTTCCGGGAAGGCGTTGGACAAACCACCGGCGCCGACGTCGTGGATGAAGCTGATCGGGTTCTTGTCGCCCAACTGCCAGCAACGGTCGATGACTTCCTGGCAGCGGCGTTCCATCTCGGGGTTTTCGCGCTGTACGGAAGCAAAGTCCAGGTCGGCCGAGCTGGTGCCGGTGGCCATGGAGGAAGCGGCGCCGCCGCCCAGGCCGATGAGCATGGCCGGGCCGCCGAGTACGATCAGCTTGGAGCCGACCAGGATCTCGCCTTTCTTGACGTGTTCTTCACGGATGTTGCCCATGCCGCCGGCCAACATGATTGGCTTGTGGTAGCCGCGCACTTCATCACCGTGAGGCGTGGTGATGGACTGTTCGAAGGTACGGAAGTAGCCGGTCAGCGCCGGGCGCCCGAATTCGTTGTTGAACGCGGCGCCGCCCAGTGGGCCTTCGATCATGATGTCGAGGGCGGTCACGATGCGCTCAGGCTTGCCGTACGGCACTTCCCACGGCTGTTCGAAGCCGGGGATCTGCAGGTTGGACACGGTAAAGCCAGTGAGGCCGGCCTTTGGCTTGGCGCCACGGCCGGTTGCACCTTCGTCGCGGATTTCGCCGCCGGAACCGGTGGCTGCGCCTGGGAACGGGGCAATCGCGGTCGGGTGGTTGTGGGTTTCAACCTTCATCAGGATGTGCACCGGTTCCTGCACCGCGCCGTACTGGCGGGTCTCAGGGTCCGGGAAGAAACGACCGGCGACGCTGCCGACGATGACCGAGGCGTTGTCCTTATAAGCAGACAGAACACCTTCGCTGTGCATCACGTAGGTGTTCTTGATCATGCCGAACAGGCTTTTTTCCTGGTTTTCGCCATCGATGTCCCAACTGGCGTTGAAGATCTTGTGACGGCAATGCTCGGAGTTGGCCTGGGCGAACATCATCAGTTCGATGTCGTGGGGGTTGCGCTGCAAGCCGTTGAAGGCATTGACCAGGTAGTCGATCTCGTCTTCGGCCAGGGCCAGGCCCAGTTCGGTGTTGGCCTTCTCGAGGGCGGCGCGGCCGCCGCCGAGCACGTCAATCGCGGTCAGCGGCTTGGGCTCGGCGTGGCTGAACAGGCCGGCAGCCTGTTCCAGCTGGCTGACGATGATCTGGGTCATGCGGTCATGCAGGCTGCTGGCGATCAGCTCGGCTTCGGCATCGCTGAACCCACCTTCGACGTAGAAGGCGATACCGCGTTCCAGGCGCTGGATTTTTTCCAGGCCGCAGTTACGGGCAATGTCGCTGGCCTTGCTCGACCAAGGCGAGATGGTGCCGAACCGTGGCAGAACCAGGAACAAGCGGCCGGTCGGCTCTTGAACGGGAACGCTTGGGCCGTACTTCAGAAGGCGTGCCAGCACTTGCTGCTCGTCGGCGGTCAACACGCCGGTAACGTCGGCGAAGTGAGCAAATTCAGCATACAGGCCTGTAACCGCTGGAACCTTCTGGCTCAGTTGTTCAAGGAGTTTGCTGTGGCGAAAGGCAGAAAGGGCAGGAGCGCCGCGCAGGATCAACATCTTCGGGACAGCCTCGGGAAGGGGTGTGCTTTGAGGCCGTGCATTCTAGCGTAAACCATCGCCAACGGCACCCGAAACGGCACGGCGGGCCGCTGCCGGACGTCAGTTGGCTGCGATTGCACGGTATCGAGGCATTATCCCCGGCATTTCGCCCAGTTATTTTAACCGTCACAATCGGGCGCCAAGCCACGTTTCTGCGGGCTGCAGCACAGTTTCGGCGGCACTAGCAGACAAGTCCCGCGCTGTCGAGATATGGCGCCGTGGGCCGTTTGCGTATACTGCGCAGATGTTCTCACCAACTGCTTTGCGCCCGCGATGCGCCAGATGGCTGCTCGCCACCGGACTCTTTTTGATGCTCAGCGCCTGTGTTGACAAACCCAGCACGCTCGAGCGAATCAAGGAGGATGGCGTATTGCGGGTGATAACCCGGAACAGCCCGGCCACCTATTTCCAGGACCGCAACGGCGAAACCGGCTTCGAATACGAACTGGTCAAGCGCTTTGCCGACGACCTGGGCGTCAAGCTTGAGATCGAGACCGCCGACAACCTCGACGACCTGTTCGGCCAGTTGGGCAAACCCAACGGCCCGGTCCTCGCCGCCGCCGGCCTGGTCAGCAGCGAGCAGCGCCAGCAGCAAGTACGCTTCTCCCACCCCTACCTCGAAGTGACCCCGCAGATCATCTACCGCAACGGTCAGTCGCGCCCGACCAACGCAGCGGATCTGGTGGGCAAGAAGATCATGGTGCTCAAGGGCAGCACCCACGCCGAGCAATTGGCTGAGCTGAAAAAACAGAACCCTGCAATCGAATACGAAGAATCCGACGCCGTTGAAGTGGTCGACCTGTTGCGCATGGTGGACGAGGGGCAAATCGACCTGACCCTGGTGGACTCCAACGAAGTGGCGATGAACCAGGTGTACTTTCCCAACGTGCGCGTGGCGTTCGACCTGGGCAACGCCAGCAACCAGAGCTGGGCCGTGGCCGCCGGTGAAGACAACAGCCTGCTCAATGAAATCAACAGCTACCTGGACAAGGTCGAGAAGAACGGCACGTTGCAACGTCTGAAGGACCGTTATTACGGGCATGTCGACGTACTCGGCTATGTGGGCGCCTACACCTTCGCCCAGCATCTGCAGCAGCGCCTGCCCAAATACGAAAAGCACTTTCGCGCCTACGCCAAGGAAGAAAAGGTCGACTGGCGCCTGCTGGCAGCCATCGGCTATCAGGAATCGCTGTGGCAACCGGCGGTCACCTCCAAGACCGGCGTGCGCGGCCTGATGATGCTGACCCAGAACACCGCCCAGGCGATGGGCGTGTCCAACCGTCTGGATGCCAGGCAAAGCATCATGGGCGGCGCCAAGTACCTGGCCAAGATCAAGGACGAGCTGGACGACAAGATCGCCGAGCCCGACCGTACCTGGTTCGCGCTCGCGGCGTATAACGTCGGCAGCGGGCACCTGGACGACGCGCGCCTGTTGGCGAAGAAAGAAGGCCTGAACCCGAACAAGTGGCTGGATGTGAAGAAAATGCTGCCGCGCCTGTCGCAGAAGCAGTGGTACAGCAAAACCCGCTACGGCTACGCCCGTGGTGGTGAGCCGGTGCACTTTGTGGCGAACATCCGACGCTACTACGACATCCTCACCTGGGTGACCCAGCCACAGTTGGAAGGCAACCAGGTGGTCGAAGGCAACCTGCATGTACCGGGCGTGGACAAGACCAAGCCGCCGGAAGACAACTCGCAACTGTAAGAACGCTGATGACCTATGACGAGCAGACACTTTCCCTGTCGTCGGACATTGTCCGGCTTTCATATCGCCGGGCTGGTGATAGTCAGCGCGCTTCTCACCGCCTGCCAATCGCCGCGCGAGGCACTGCAACAACTGGCTGAAGCGCATGGGCGGCAATGGGAGGTCCTGCCGGGGCACACCTTCCCTCTTTTCATACTTGCACCGCAGACTGCAGAAAAGATGACTCGCCTGCGTGTCTACCTGGAAGGCGATGGCCATTCGTGGGCGACGGCCACTCAACCCAGTCTGGACCCGAGCCCGCACACGCTTTTAGTGCCGCGGCTGGCGGTCGATGATCCAACACCGAATGCGTACCTGGCACGCCCCTGCCAGTTCATCATGGCCGCAGCCTGTGAACCCGCACTCTGGACCCATCGACGTTTTTCTCAGGAAGTGGTCACCCGCCTCAGCCAGGCGCTGGACCAGTTAAAACAGCGGTATGGCAATAGGGAGTTCGAACTGGTGGGGTATTCAGGTGGCGCCGCTCTCGCCTTGTTATTAGCGGCGCAACGCACTGATGTTACCCAGGTGCAAACCCTCGCGGGCAACCTCAGCCCACGTCTGTGGACCACGATGAAAGGCCTGTCACCGCTCGACGGCTCATTGGACCCGCTGGATTATCGTGATCGAATTGCCCGACTACCCCAGCGTCATCTCGTTGCAGACGCAGACCCGATTATTCCCGCCGGTTTAGCTCAAAGGTACCAACAGGCACTTGGCTCGCCCCTCTCCCAATGCATCCACGTATCAGACACAAGCCATGACAAGGGATGGGAAGCGGCTTGGCGCCGATGGGCTAACACCCCGTTGGCCCATCAGGTTCCTGAATAAGCGTGGGCACGTCTTTTAAAAACAGCTGAATAGCGCCCCACCCTGTGCCTCAAATGGAGGCGACAGCAATGAGCACCCCGAAGTTCCGCTTATTGCTGATAATTCCTTAAGACCTCCGAAAAACAACGGCCGGCTCTCATTTTTTAGTTTTTTTATTCAACCTCAAGTCTTTTTAAGGTGAATTAGCCTACAGGCATCGTGTAAATTTGCACGCGCTTGAATCAGCACTTCACTGACAAGCTGGCAGGGATGCCTAAAACAGACGCTGACGCGTGGGCTGTTCCCTGCCAGTTTCTGCCCTGTAAGGATACTGCCTTGAATATTTCCCACCTGCGCCGCTCGTTGCTGGCGCTTTCCGTCGCGGCTACCACGGTCAATGCCGCACCCGCACCCGACCTGAACCACGATCTGAGCACCGGGGCGTACAACAGCTCCGATGACGTTTTCAACAACGCCACCTTCACCGGCACGTCGCAAAACGCAGGGGTAGAACTGGTCAACGTGACCCTGGGCGGCAACCTGGTCAACCAAGGCAACATCAACCTGACGGCCGCGACGCCCGACGACATCCCGTCCGGTATTGCCATGCTCCTTAATTCCAACGTCGCCGGCGATCTGGTCAATCAGGGCGACATCACGGTGAGCGGCACTGGCGCCATGGGGCTGGACCTGTATCTGGCGAACATCGCCGGTGAAGTCAACAACAACGGCAACATCACGGTCACTGGTGAAGATGCCAACGGCATGATGGTCACCTCGACCCAGGCGCGCATCAATAACACGGGCACGATCACCGCGCATGGCATCGACTCTGCCGGTATCGAGATCGAGAACGCGCGCTTCACCGGTCAGATAGCAGGTGCTCCTTTAAAGAGTGATATCAACAACAGCGGGACGATCTCCGCCGACGGAATTGGTATCCACTTTGTCAACCTCGACACCTCCGGCGGCACCAACTCCATCTCCATCAGGCAAACCGGTGGCCTGATCGAAGGCGGCACTGCGGCCATTCTGGCGAACGACAATGCCTCCACTTCCTACTTCTATTGGGAAGGTGGTCAAGTCAAGGGCGACCTGCTGGGCCTGAGTGGCGTGCTGGTACGAGGCGACACGATATTTGATGGCTCGACCATCCGCGCCGGCTACGTCGATATCGACGGTGGCCGCCTGACTCTGCTGCGCCCGCAGACCACGATTATGGGCGACCTCGACCTGGACAGCGACACAGCGCGCCTGCGCTTGCTGCTGGATAACAACACTCAGCCCAACACACCGATCCTGAAAGTCACCGGCAATACCTTCTTCTCTCAAGGCAGCCAGATCGAACTGCAGGCTCGCTCCGACGATTTCCGCACGCCGGCCCAGGGCACCCGCTACACCCTGATCAACTCTGGCACTTGGGAAGACCCGCAGAACCTGTCCGTGGTGTCCTCCTCGGCGCTGCTTGAGGTGAGGGACTTCGGCATTGACGGCCAGGACGTGAAAGCACTGGTTGCGACCCGCAGTGACGAGGTGATCGCGCAAGACCTGCTGGGTGCCCGCGGTTCACGCAACGCGGTGAACGCCATCACGCCACTCAAGAACACAGTCATGGGCCAGATGGACGAGAGCGACCCGGTATTCCAGCGTTTCGCCAACGCCGCTACCAGTGAAGAGCTGGCCAAACTTGCCGAAGCTCTGACCCCGGACGTAAGCCGTGGGGCGATCAACGCCGCCACCAACAGCCAGAACCTGGTCGCGAGTACCGTCAACCGCCGCGCCAGCAAAGCGCGTAGCGGTCTGTCCTCCGGTGACGTCCTGGCCGAACAAGGGGTATGGCTGCAGGCGCTGTCCAGCGACGCCAACCAGGACAGCCGCCACGGTACCGAAGGCTACGACGCCAACTCCCACGGCATCGCCGTAGGTGCCGACGGCAAGCTCACTCCCGATACCACCGTGGGTCTGGCTTACAGCTACCTGACCAGCGACGTCAAATCGGACTTGGGTAACAAAACCGACGTCAGCGGCCATGCACTGACCCTGTACGGCAACTGGGCCCGTGACAACTTCTTTGTCGACACCTCGCTGATGTATGGCTGGAACGAAAACGAGTCCAAACGCTACATCGCCGGTACCCGCGCCAAGGCCGACTACGACAGTGAAATCTTCGGCGTCAACGCGCTGGCAGGCTACACGTTCCGACTCGACAAACAGTGGCTGCTGGAACCACAGGTCGGTGCGCGCTATGCCAACGTATCGATTGATTCGTACCGTGAAAAAGGCAGCTCAGCCGCCCTCAACGTCGGCCGCCAGCGCTATGAAATCGGCGAAATGGGCCTGGGTGCGCGTCTCGCAGCCGCTTTTGACGTAGGCGCGGGCAGCCTGGAACCGGAAGCCAAGCTGATGGCCTGGCACGACTTCATCGGCGACAAGGCCGGCACCACCTCCACCTTCGTGCTCGGCGGCACCCCATTCACCACCACAGGCGCGACACCCGCGCGCGACAGCTACGAGCTCGGCCTGGGCGCGAACTACCGAGTGGGCGCCTGGAGTGTGGGCGGAATGTACAACTACATGACCAGCAGCGGTTTCGACGCCGACACCTTCACCGCGAACGTGCGTTACGACTTCTGATTAACCTGTTCGCCTGAACAACAAAGCCCGCCGATGCGGGCTTTGTTGTTTGATAGTGCGGGAAAAGCCGTTGGTGCGGGCATGAAAAAACCGGCCGGGGCCGGTTTTTTCATGCTGATATGCAGCGCCGCGGGGTTATTCCCACTCAATCGTCGCCGGCGGCTTGCTCGACACGTCATAAGTAACGCGCGAGATACCTTCGATTTCGTTGATGATACGGCCGCTGACGGTCTCCAGCAGTTCGTATGGCAGGTGAGCCCAACGGGCGGTCATGAAGTCGATGGTTTCTACGGCACGCAGGGCCACGACCCAGGCGTAACGACGGCCATCGCCAACAACGCCAACGGACTTCACCGGCTGGAACACCACGAACGCCTGGCTGACTTTGTGGTACCAGTCGGCTTTGCGCAGTTCTTCGATGAAGATGTGGTCGGCACGACGCAGCAGGTCGGCGTATTCCTTTTTCACTTCACCCAGGATGCGCACGCCCAGGCCTGGGCCTGGGAAGGGGTGGCGGTAGACCATGTCGTATGGCAGGCCCAGTTCCAGGCCCAGACGGCGGACTTCGTCCTTGAACAGTTCGCGTAGCGGTTCGACCAGCTTGAGGTTCATTTCCTCAGGCAGGCCACCCACGTTGTGGTGGGACTTGATCACGTGGGCCTTGCCGCTCTTGGCGCCTGCCGACTCGATCACGTCGGGGTAGATGGTGCCCTGAGCGAGGTACTTGATGTTGTCCAGCTTGTTGGACTGGGCATCGAACACGTCGATGAAGGTGCGACCGATAATCTTGCGCTTCTTCTCCGGGTCGGACTCGCCGGCCAGGTTGTTGAGGAACTGCTCCTCGGCATTGGCGCGGATCACCTTGACGCCCATGTTCTCGGCGAACATGGCCATCACTTGCTCACCTTCGTGCAGACGCAGCAGGCCGTTGTCGACGAACACGCAGGTCAGTTGGTCGCCGATGGCTTTGTGCAGCAGCGCAGCAACCACGGAGGAGTCAACGCCGCCGGACAGGCCGAGCAGCACGTTATCGGTGCCGACCTGGGCGCGTACTTGGGCGATGGCGTCTTCAGCGATTTTCGACGGGGTCCACAGGGCTTCACACTGGCAGATGTCGAGGATGAAGCGCGACAGGATGCGCCCGCCTTGCTTGGTATGGGTCACTTCCGGGTGGAACTGCACGCCGTAGTAGCCGCGCTCGTCGTTGAACATGCCGGCGATCGGGCAGCTCGGGGTGCTGGCCAGGATGTGGAAGTCTTCCGGCATTTTGGTGACCTTGTCACCGTGGCTCATCCACACGTCGAGGCCGAACAGGCCGTCGGCGTCGATGTGGTCTTCGATGCCGTCCAGCAGGCGGCTCTTGCCGACCACGTCCACACGGGCATAACCGAATTCACGCAGTTCGGAGCCTTCGACCTTGCCGCCCAGTTGCTCGGCCATGGTCTGCATGCCGTAGCAGATACCGAAGACGGGCACACCCAGGTCGAATACGGCCTGCGGGCAGCGCGGGCTGTTGGCTTCGTGCACGGACTCGGGGCCACCGGCGAGGATGACGCCTTTAGGTGCGAATTCGCGGATCGCTTCGTCGTCCATGTCGAACGGGTGCAGTTCGCAGTACACGCCGATTTCACGCACGCGGCGGGCGATCAGTTGGGTGTACTGGGAACCGAAGTCGAGGATCAGGATGCGGTGGGCGTGAATGTCGAGGGCCATGAAGTCAGTCTCGTCTAATGAATCAGAAACAACTCGGGGCTGAAAGAACAGCCCCGGTTACTTAACGTTTTGCTGGAAGCCTCAACCTACGCGGTAGTTTGGCGCTTCCTTGGTGATCTGCACGTCGTGGACATGGGATTCAGCCATGCCGGCGCCGGTGATCCGTACGAACTCTGGCTTGGTGCGCATTTCTTCGATGTCGGCGCTGCCGGTGTAGCCCATCGAGGAACGCAGGCCGCCCATCAGTTGATGGATGATCGCGCTCAGGGTGCCCTTGTACGGCACACGGCCTTCGATGCCTTCCGGTACGAGCTTCTCGGCGCCTGCCGAAGAGTCCTGGAAGTAACGGTCGGAGGAGCCCTGGGCCTGGGACATGGCGCCCAGCGAACCCATGCCGCGGTAAGCCTTGTACGAACGGCCCTGGAACAGTTCGATCTCGCCCGGGGCCTCTTCGGTACCGGCGAACATCGAGCCCATCATCACGCAGGAGGCACCGGCAACGATGGCCTTGGACAGGTCACCGGAGAACCGGATGCCGCCGTCGGCGATCAACGGTACGCCCGTGCCTTCAAGGGCAGCGGCGACGTTGGCGATGGCGCTGATCTGCGGCACGCCCACACCGGCGACGATACGCGTGGTGCAGATGGAGCCTGGGCCGATGCCGACCTTGACCGCGTCGGCGCCAGCTTCAGCCAGGGCCTTGGCGGCAGCGCCGGTGGCGATGTTGCCGCCGATCACCTGCACGTCAGGGAAATTCTGCTTGACCCAACGCACGCGGTCGATCACGCCTTTGGAGTGGCCGTGGGCAGTGTCGACCACTACCACGTCAACACCGGCTGCAACGAGGGCGGCCACGCGGTCGCCGGTGTCTTTACCGGTACCGACGGCAGCGCCAACACGCAGACGACCTTGGTCATCCTTGCTGGCCAGCGGGTAAGCCTTGGCTTTTTCGATGTCGTTGACGGTCATCATGCCTTTGAGGGCGAATGCGTCGTCGACGATCAGCACGCGTTCGATGCGGTGCTTGTGCAGCAGCTCGCGCACGTCGTTCTTGTCGGCGCCTTCCTTGACGGTGACCAGACGCTCTTTAGGCGTCATCACTTCGCGGACGGTGATTTCAAGACGGTTTTCGAAACGCACGTCACGGGAAGTGACGATGCCGACCAGGTCGCCATCATGCAGCACGGGAACACCGGAGATGTTGTGCAGGCGGGTCAGGTCGAACAGGTCACGCACGGTGGCGTCGGCTTCGATGGTGATCGGATCTTTCACCACACCGGCTTCGTAACGCTTGACCTTGCGCACTTCGGCAGCTTGCTGCTCGATGGTCATGTTCTTGTGGATGATACCGATACCGCCTTCCTGCGCCATGGCAATGGCCAGACGGGCTTCGGTAACGGTGTCCATCGCAGCGGAAACCAGGGGAATATTCAGCTCGATGCCACGGGTTAGGCGGGTCTTGAGACTGACTTCGTTAGGAAGCACCTCGGAATAACCGGGCACTAGGAGAATGTCGTCGAATGTCAGAGCTTCTTGGCTGATACGCAGCATCGCGGGGGCTCCCGAGCGGGAAAATGGAAGCGCGCCATTATATACATGCACCCCCCGGGTCTCAACGTAAAACTCTGACAAACTTGGTAATACTGATAGATGGATTAAAGTTCGACCTTAACCCAGCTGATCTTCTGGTCCAGCCAATCGGCAAATTCGTCGATAAAGCTCTGCTTGAACCCTGCCTCCGCCCAGTTGTTGAAGATGAATCCCAGGTTGGAAAACCCGCATTCCTGCAGGAACAGGAAGCCGTTGATGTCATCTTCATGACCACACAGCGGGCAGGTGAAGTTGTCGGTGTGGCCGGGCATCCAGTCTTCCAGGCTGTCGAACAGCGCTTCGCCTACCTCCTTGCGGCACTCCGGGCAGCCGGCTTCTTCGAGAAAACCCTTGGCCGGCGTGTAGATGCAGCGCTTGTAGATGATCTCCAGGCCATTGACCGGCTCGTTGAACGGCAGCGCCTCGGGGTACAACACCACGGCGCGGGCACCATCGGCCAAGGCGTAGGCCATACGATTACCGGTGCGCCCGCAGGTGGTCAGTTCTTCCTTGATGATGTTTTTGCGCACCAGCCAGCGCACGATGGCCCGTGCGCGGGGTTCGTGGACCGGCAAGGTGGAAATTTTCGGAACAAGGATGCTTTGGGAATTCATGGGAGTCCGGCGGTGTGGCTGCCCCCGATGGGGCCCTGAAGGCTGGCAGCTTAATCCCTGCCCCACGCAGGTCAAGTACTCAAGTAGCGCCCGATCAACGCAATGCCACTGGCCAGCACCAGCCATGTCACCAGCCGCACAAACGCCTCACGGGACATGCGCATGGTCAAGCGGCGCCCGCACCACAACCCCAGCGCCATCGCCGGCAGCAAGCACAGCGCCATCAGCAAGAGCGGCACATCGGCATACACCCCGGCAATCAGGAACAGACTCAGTCGCACCACCGTGCTGCAACTGATCAGTGCGCTTTGGGTCGCCCGCGCGGCGTCCTTGGGCAGGCGGCTGTTGAGGTAGATCGCATACAAAAAGCCGCCACTGCCGAAGAGTGCACCAAACAGCCCGCCCACTGTGCCCATGGGGATCGACCAGCCCGCCGCCAATTGCGTGGGGCGCGCTTTCACCGCCAGGGTGTAGATGGCGTAGGCGCTGATAAACAGCCCCATCAACAGCAGCAACAGATCCGAATGCAGGTTGAGCAAAAACACCACACCGAGCGTGCAACCGATGGCCATGCACGGCAGCAATCGCAGCAACTCCGGTTTGTTCACCTCCCGCCGGGTTTGCAACAGGCCGCCAAAGGCCGCGACAAAATCCAGCAACACCAGCAATGGGATGATCTTCGACAACGGCATAAACAGGAGCAGGACCGGCCCCGCCACCAGCGCCGTGCCAAAGCCGGCAATGCCAAACACGATGTACGCCACCGCCACACCCAGGCCGATCACCAGCCAATCCATACCGCCAAACGACCACTGGCTCATCAGCTCAACCGGACTCATGGGGCATTCCTTGAAAGAGATGGCTTTTACTTTAGTCATCGAGAAGGGATGCGACTAATATCTTCAAAGCGCTCAAGCCATCTCAAAAAGGCATCCCCCGTGATTTCCACTCGCCAACTGCGCTATTTCGTCGAAATCGCTGACAGCGGCAGCTTCAGCGCGGCGGCCGAGCGTCTGTTCGTGGCGCAATCGGCGTTGAGCCGGCAGATCAAGTCGCTGGAAAACCACCTGCAGACACCGCTGTTCGAGCGCACCGCGCGCCAGCCCCGGCTGACCGCAGCCGGCGAAGCCTTTTATCCTCGGGCGCGTAACCTGCTGAGTGAGTTGCTCAAGGCCAGTGAAATGGCGACCCAGGTCGGCAACGGCAGAGTCGGCACCCTGCGCCTGAGCCATTCGAGCACCGTGCCGATGAGCGGCCTTTTGCTGCACGGCGTCAGCACCTGGCTGCAGCGCTGCTTAGGCGTGTCGATGGACATCGTCAAATTGTCTTCCGAGGCCCAATTGGAGGAGATCGCCGACGGGCGCCTGGACGCTGGCTTGCTGCGCCTGCCGGTGTTACGCCAGCGCGAAGGGGTGCAGGTACGGCCTTTATATAGCGAGCAATTGCTGCTGGCTGTGCCGCCAGATCACCCGCTGGCGCGCAGTGACAGGCCCGTCGAACTGACGCAACTCAAGGACGAAGCGTTTATCTCAATTCCCCATCCACAGCGCGGAGGCTTGAGTTATCTGTCGGCTGAACTGTGCATGCGCGCCGGATTTTTTCCCAAGGCGGCGCGGGTGATGTCGCGCAAGACCACCCAGTTGCAGTTGATTCAGGCCGGCTTCGGTATCGCCTTGTTGCCCAAATCCATGCAAGACATTGCGCCCACCAACGTGCAGTTTTTACCCCTGGCCGATCCGGACTGCCTCAGTACCGTGGCCGTGGCCTGCCAGCAGGCGCCGAGCCCGCTGGTGGAGCAATTCTGTCAAACCTTGCACGAATGCCTATAAACTGCCGCCATGATTAAAGACCCCTTTGCCCGTCTGGGCCTGGACCGTGAAGTCCTGACTGTCAGCCAACTCAACGGCCGTGCGCGGGTGTTGCTGGAAGACGTATTCACCAATATCTGGGTTGAAGGCGAGATCTCCAACCTTGCCCGCCCCGCCTCCGGCCATGTGTATTTCACCCTTAAGGACAGCGGCGCCCAGGTGCGTTGTGCGTTGTTTCGCAACAATGCCGCGCGGGTGCGCCAGGCGTTGAAGGATGGCCTGGCGGTGAAGGTGCGTGGCAAGGTCTCGTTGTTCGAGGGCCGTGGCGACTACCAACTGATCCTCGACACCGTGGAGCCCGCCGGCGATGGCGCGCTGCGCCTGGCCTTCGATGCGCTGAAGCAAAAACTCAGCGCCGAGGGTTTGTTCAGCGCCGAGCGCAAGGTGCCGCTGCCGGCCCACCCTCGACGCATTGGCATTATCAGCTCACCCACCGGCGCGGTGATCCGCGACATCATCAGCGTGTTCCGCCGTCGGGCGCCGAACATCGAACTGACCTTGATTCCGACCGCGGTTCAAGGCCGCGAAGCGATCCCGCAGATCGTGCGTGCGCTGAAACTCGCCGACGCCCGCGGCTTTGACGCGCTGATCCTGGCCCGTGGCGGCGGGTCCCTGGAAGACCTGTGGTGCTTCAACGAAGAAGCCGTCGCGCGTGCGGTGGATGCCTGTGTCACGCCGATCGTCAGCGCCGTCGGGCATGAAACCGATGTGTCCATCAGCGACTTCGTGGCCGACGTGCGTGCGCCCACCCCGTCTGCCGCCGCTGAATTGCTGGCGCCGGACGCCAGCCATCTGGTGCGCCAGGTGGAGAACCTGCATCGCCGCCTGGTGATGCTGATGCGCAATCGCCTGACTCACGACCGCCTGCGCCTGGAAGGCATGGCCCGCCGCCTGCGTCACCCCGGCGAACGTCTGCGCCAGCAGGCTCAACGCCTGGATGACCTGGACATGCGCCTGCGCCGCGCCTTCGAGCGCAGCCTCAATACCCGCCGCGAACGCTTGATCCGCCTGGAAACCCGCCTTGCCGGCCAGCACCCCGGTCGTCAGTTGGCGTTGCTGCGCCAGCGCCTGGACAGCCTCGCCGAACGTCTGCCCCGCGCCATGCGCGAAGGTCTCAAGGCCCGCCGCCTGCACCTGCAAAGCCAGGCGCAGACATTGCAGGTGGTCAGTCCACTGGCCACCTTGGCGCGTGGCTACAGCATCCTGCTGGATGAACGCGGCCAGGCCATTCGCAGCGCTGCGCAAACCCATACCGGTCAGCGCCTCACCGCGCGCCTCGGTGAAGGCCAATTGCAGGTACGGGTGGAAGATAACCACCTGACGCCTGTCACCCTTTCGTTATTGGATTGATTGATGCCACGTCTTGCTAGCTTGTTGATGCTGCTGTGCCTCGCCTTGAATGCCCACGCCGATAGCTATATCAGCCGTACCTTGAACAAACCGGTGCCGGGTGGCGTTGCGGTGGTCGACCTGGGGCCTGCGGCCGGCGCGCCAAAAGCCACGTATCAAGGCAAGCCGGTGCTGGTGGTCAAGGAGCAGGACAACTGGCTGGCGATTGTCGGTATCCCCCTGAGCGTCAAGCCGGGTAACGAGCGCATCAGCAGTGGCGGGCGCAGCCTGCCGTTTATCGTGGGCTACAAGCAATACCCGGAACAGCGCATCACCTTGAAAAATAAAAGCCAGGTCAACCCAGCACCCGCCCAACTCAAGCGCATCGAGGCAGAGCTGGCCGTGCAGATCAAGGCTTACCGCAGCTTCAGCCCCAACCTGCCGAGCAACCTGGTGCTGGATAAACCTGTGAACGGGCCGCTGTCGAGCAAGTTTGGCGTACGCCGCTTTTTCAACGGCGAGGAACGCAACCCGCATTCGGGCCTGGATTTTGCGGTGCCGGCAGGCACACCGATCAAGACGCCGGCGAACGGCAAGGTGATTTTGGTCGGCAATTACTTCTTCAACGGCAACACCGTCTTCGTCGACCACGGCCAGGGTTTTATCAGCATGTTCTGCCATATGTCGACGATCGATGTGAAGGTGGGCCAGCAACTGGTGCGCGGCGCCGTGGTAGGCAAGGTCGGCGCGACAGGTCGCGCGACCGGGCCGCATATGCACTGGAATGTCAGTTTGAACGATGCACGGGTGGATCCGGCGATCTTCATCGGCGCCTTCCAGCCCTGAATGACGGGATTGCGCGCGCCGTAAAGGCCGCGCAATTAAACTCAACGCCCAGCCGTATTACCGCCATATAATCTCGCCCACCCTGCGAATAGAAGAACTTATCTCAATTTTTCTTGACTGCTTGCCATCTTTCACCCCGGCGGTTAGGGTTGAGCTTATGAAAACCTCTCACACCCTCATTCAGCTTCGCCAGCACCGCAGCCTGTGCCTCGTCAGCGCACGACTGCCAGGCTGAATCGATCTGCCTCGTCCCAAGCTTTACTCCCAACAATAGTTACACGGCAGGCCGCCTTTTCTCGGCCCCTAAACAAAGGATTTCCCGATGAGCATGCTCAAAGACCCGTCTTCGAAGTACCGCGCGTTCCCGACTATCGATATCCCGGACCGCACCTGGCCATCGAAGACCATCACCAGCGCGCCGATCTGGTGCAGCTCCGACCTGCGTGATGGCAACCAATCGCTGATCGAACCAATGGACGCGGTGAAGAAGCTGCGCTTCTGGAAAACCCTGGTCGCTGTCGGCGTCAAGGAAATCGAGGCGTCGTTCCCGGCCGCCTCGCAGACCGACTTCGACTTCGTACGCACCCTGATCGAAGACAATCACATCCCCGAGGACACCACCATCCAGGTGCTGACCCAGGGCCGTGAAGACTTGATCGCACGCACCTTCGAGTCCCTGCGCGGCGCCAAGAAAGCCATCGTGCACTTGTACAACGCCACCTCGCCGTCGTTCCGCCGTATCGTGTTCAACCAGGACAAGGACGGCATCAAGGCCATCGCGGTCAACGCGGCCAAGCTGTTCGTCAAATATGCCGCCCAGCAGCCGGAAACCCAGTGGACCTTCGAATACTCCCCGGAGACCTTCAGCGCCACTGAGCTGGAGTTCGCCAAGGAAGTCTGCGACGCCGTGATCGAGGTGTGGAACCCGACGCCTGAGCACAAAATGATCCTCAACCTGCCGGCGACGGTTGAATGCGCCACTCCGAACATCTATGCCGACCAGATCGAGTGGTTCGGCCGCCACATCAACCGTCGTGACAGCGTGATCATCAGCCTGCACACCCACAACGACCGTGGCACCGGCGTAGCCGCCACCGAGCTGGGCCTGATGGCCGGCGCTGACCGTGTCGAAGGCTGCCTGTTCGGCAACGGCGAGCGGACCGGTAACGTCGACCTGGTGACCGTGGCCTTGAACATGTACACCCAGGGCCTCGACCCGCAGTTGGACTTCTCCGACATCGACGGCGTGCGCAAAGTCGTTGAAGAGTGCAACCAGATCCAGGTGCATCCGCGTCACCCGTACGTGGGCGATTTGGTGCACACCGCATTCTCCGGCTCCCACCAAGACGCCATCCGCAAAGGCTTCAGCCAGCAGAAAGACGATGCCCTGTGGGAAGTGCCGTACTTGCCGATCGACCCGGCCGACATCGGTCGCAGCTACGAGGCAGTGATTCGTGTGAACAGCCAGTCGGGCAAAGGCGGCATCGCCTACCTGCTGGAGCAGGAATACGACATCAGCTTGCCACGCCGCATGCAGATCGAGTTCAGCCAGGTGGTTCAGGCCGAAACCGACCGCGTCGGCCTGGAGATGACCGCGCCGCAGATCTACGCCTTGCTGCAACGTGAATACCTGCAAGCCAACACCCCGTACGCGCTGGTCAGCCATCGCCTGCAGGAAGAGAACGGCAACAGTTCGGTGGAAGTGGAAGTCTCGGGCAAAGGCCAGGGCGAAACCAACCTGCACTGGAAAGGCAAAGGCTACGGCACCCTGGAAGCCCTGGTCGCTTCGCTGCCGATCAAGGTAGAGATCATGGACTACAACGAACACGCGATTGGCGCGGGCACAAACGCGAAGGCCGCCGCTTACATCGAATTGCGCGTGAACGGTGAGCGCCCGGTGCACGGCGTGGGGATTGATGAAAACATCACCACCGCCAGCTTCAAGGCGGTGTTCAGCGCGCTGAACCGCTCGCTGAGCCAGCTGGAAGCCAAAGCGGCGTAACCTTCGCCGCTATACACAAGGCCCCTGGATTCTTATCCAGGGGCCTTTTTATTGCATCGTTGAAAGCGCTCTCCTGGGTAGCCCGCTAACTGTCAGACAAACTCAAAGCGATCGGCATCCAGGTTCGCCGGAAACCTGCTGCGGTAGGCCGCCAACTCCGATGCATCCAGGCTTACCTGGAACACGCCATCGGCCTCCCCCGCGCTCAGCAATGTTTCGCCCTGGAAATCCAGCACCTGGCTGTCACCGGTATAGGCGAAACCCTTACCGTCCGTGCCCACCCGATTCACCGCCGCCACGTAACACAGGTTCTCGATGGCCCGCGCCGGCAGCAAACGGTTCCAATGCAGGCGCCGCGCGCCGGGCCAGTTGGCGGTGTACAGCAGCAGGTCGGTGTCCTGAGCATCACGGCTCCATACGGGAAAGCGCAGGTCGTAGCAAATCAGCGGGCGAATACGCCAGCCCTTCACCTCAAACTGCACCTGCTGTTCGCCGGGGGTGTAATGGTTGTGCTCACCGGCCATACGGAACAGGTGGCGCTTGTCGTAATGCAACACTTCGCCATCCGGCCGCGCCCACAGCAGCCGGTTGCGGTGGCTGCCATCGGCGGCCCGGATGATCACGCTGCCAGTGATCACAGCGTGGTACTTCGCCGCCTGGGCCTTGAGCCAATGCTGGGTGGGGCCGTTTTCGGGCTCGGCCAGAGCCTGCGAGTCCATGGAGAACCCCGTGGTGAACATCTCCGGCAGCACGATCAGGTCGGCGCCCCTAGCCTGCTCCAACAGCAACTCGAAGTGCTCAAGGTTGGCCGTGCGGTCATGCCAGGCCAGGGTGGTCTGGACCAGGGCGATGTTCAGGTTTGGCAGTGCACTCAGATCACGCATAGTTTTTCGGCTGCTTGTTGCAGCGTCTCCTCGCGTTTGGCGAAGCACAGGCGCACCAGGCGCTGGCCTTGGGGTGGGTTCTGGTAAAACACCGAGACGGGGATCGTCGCCACACCGTGCTCGCGGGTCATCCACAACGACATGGCCACATCATCCAGGTCCGGGCGTATGCGAGAGTAGTCCACCAGTTGAAAGTAGGTGCCGGTAACGCGGGTGAACGTGAAACGCGACGGCGCCAGTAAGTCGCAGAACAGATCGCGCTTGGCCTGATAGAACGCCGGCAGCTCGTCGACGTGTTCCGGGTGTTCGGCCATGAAGTCAGCCAGCGCGTACTGCAACGGCGTCACACCGCAGAAATTGACGTACTGGTGCACCTTGCGCAGCTCCGCGGTCAGCGCCGGTGGCGCCACGACATACCCGGTTTTCCAGCCGGTGACGTGGTAGGTTTTGCCAAACGAGCTGACCACGAACGCACGCTGATACAGCTCCGGGTGAGCCAATACGCTGACATGCGGCACGCCGTCGAATACCAAGTGTTCATAGACTTCGTCGCTGACCAGGTAGATATCCCGGTCGCGGATCAATTCGGCCAACTGGTCCAGCTCGGCGCGGCTGATCAGGGCGCCGGTGGGGTTGTGCGGGCTGTTGAGGATGATCATGCGCGTACGGGGCGACAGCGCGGCCTTGATCTTCTCGAAGTCGAGTGCGAAGCCGTGCAGGCTTAGTTGCACGTGCACGCAGCGGCCACCGGCCAGTTCGACCGAGGGCTCATAACTGTCGTAACTGGGGTCGAACACGATCACTTCGTCACCGTTGCGAATCACCGCCTGGATCGCACAGAAGATCGCCGCGGTGGCGCCAGGGGTGATGGTCACTTCGCTGTCCAGGTTAACGGTGGCTCCGTAACTGCGGGCGATCTTGGCCGCCACCTGCTGGCGCAGTGCCGGCAAGCCGGTCATCGGGGAATATTGGTTATGCCCGCTGGCAACGTGCTTGCCCACGGCATCGAGCAACCCCTGGGGGCCATTGAAGTCGGGAAAGCCCTGGGACAGGTTAAGCGCACCGGTTTCGGCAGCCAGTTGCGACATGGTGGTGAAAATGGTGGTGCCGACATTCGGCAGCTTGCTGGTGATCATGGGAGCCCCCTTCGGGTGAGCTGCAAGTTGTAAGCTGCAAGCCACAAGCGGGTCAAGCGACAAACCGCCGGGCACAAAAAAGGGCTCCGAAGGAGCCCTCTCTTGCAACTTACAACGTGAAGCAGCCGTTATTTTTTGTCGCGGCGCTTCTTGTCGGCCTTCTTGTGGTGAGTCATCAAACGACGCTTCTTGTTCACCTGACGGTCAGTCAGTGTGTTCTTGTTGCCTTCGTATGGGTTCTCGCCACCCTTGAACTCGATACGGATCGGCGTACCGACCAGTTTCAAGACACGGCGGTAGGTGTTTTCCAGGTAACGCACGTAGGACTTGGGCACCTTCTCGATCTGGTTACCGTGGATCACGATGATCGGCGGGTTGGCCCCACCCAAGTGGGCGTAACGCAGTTTGATCCGGCGGTTGTTGACCATCGGCGGCGCGTGCTCGCCCACGGCGTCTTCGAGGATCTGGGTGAGACGGTTGGTCGGCCAGCGGGTGACTGCGGACTTGAACGAGTTTTGTACGGATGCGTAGAGATTGCCCACGCCGGTGCCGTGCAGTGCCGAGATAAAGTGGATATCGGCAAACTCGACGAAGAACAAGCGGCGTTGCAGCTCGATTTTCACGAAATCGCGCTCGCTCGGCGTCATGCCGTCCCACTTGTTGATCGCGATGACCAGCGCGCGACCCGCCTCCAGGGCGAAGCCAAGCAGGTTCAGGTCGTGGTCCACCACGCCTTCGCGGGCGTCCATCACGAAGATCACCACGTTGGCGTCTTTGATGGCTTGCAGGGTTTTGACCACCGAGAATTTTTCAACTTCCTCGTGGATTTTGCCGCGCTTGCGCACACCGGCGGTGTCGATCAGCGTGTACTTCTCGTCGTTACGCTCGAACGGGATGTAGATACTGTCGCGGGTGGTGCCGGGCTGGTCGTAGACAATAACCCGGTCTTCACCGAGCATGCGGTTGACCAAGGTGGACTTGCCGACGTTCGGACGGCCGATGATGGCGATCTTGATGCCATCTTTTTCGCTTGGGCCAGGAATGCGCTTGGCTTCCTCGCCTTCGGCCACAATCTCCTCGTCGCCCTCTTCTTCCTCGACGTCATCCTTCGGGAAGTCGCGCAGGGCGATTTCCAGCATTTGGGTGATGCCGCGACCGTGGGCACCTGCGATAGGAATCGCGTCGCCCAGGCCCATCGGGCTGAATTCGGCACGGGCCTGCTCAGGATCAATGTTGTCGATCTTGTTGGCGACCAAATAGGAACGCTTGTTGCGTTTGCGCAGGTGCTCGCCAATCATCTGGTCGGCTGCGGTGTAGCCCGCGCGGGCATCCACCAGGAACAACACGACATCGGCCTCTTCAATGGCAAGCAGCGACTGCTCGGCCATTTTTTCGTCCATGCCATGCTCGTCACCGGAGATACCACCGGTGTCGACAATAATGTAGGAGCGCCCTTGCCACTTTGCCTCACCGTATTGGCGATCACGGGTCAGACCGGACAAGTCGCCGACAATAGCGTCGCGAGTCCTGGTCAGGCGGTTGAACAAGGTGGACTTGCCGACGTTAGGTCGGCCCACCAGGGCGATTACGGGAACCATGCGGCTCTCCACTTCGTTATTTCAGAAAATACAAAAGCCGCTGCATGGCAGCGGCTGGTGCTCGGGGCAGCATCGTCAGATGCCGCATGCCCCGCCGAAGCGGGGCCGCCTGGGTGTTACCCCAAGCATGGTTCTTACTTGATGGTCAGGGCTTCCAGCTTGCCGCTGTTGCCATACACATAAAGCATGTTACCCACCACCAGCGGACGCGCACGCAGGCCGTCGCTGTCGATACGCTCACGGCCTACAAAGCGACCGTCCACCTGGCTCAGCAGGTGCAGGTAGCCTTCGAAGTCACCGACCGCTACGTAGCTGGAGAACACTTCCGGTGCCGACAGCTGACGGCGAGCCAGGGAGTCGTTGCTCCACAACGCAGTGGTGGAGCGCTCGTCGACACTTTCAACGGTGCCGGACGCCAGGCTTACGTAGACGCTGCCAAACCCTTGGGCGACACCGGCGTAGCTGGAAGCATCACGCTGCCAGTTGACGCGGCCGCTCTGCAGGTCCAACGCCGCAACGCGGCCCTGATAGGTGGCGACGTAGAGGGTTTCGCCCGACAGCAGCAAGCCGCCGTCAATGTCCACGACGCGATCCAGTTCGGAACGACCTTGTGGGATGGCCACGCGGGTTTCCCAGGCCGGTACGCCGTTCTGGGTGTCCAGGGCGACCACTTTACCGGTCGACAGACCTGCAACGGCCAGATTGTTGGTCACAACCGGACCACTGGTACCGCGCAGGGTCAACACCGCCGGGGTGCTGTCGTACAACCAGCGCTGTTCGCCAGTGCTGGCGTCCAGACCGATCACACGGTCGTCCTGGGTTTGCACCACGACAATATCGCCGTTGGTGGCAGGCGGTGCGAGCACTTCACTGGTCACGCGAGCGCGCCATTTCTCTTCACCGCTGCTGGAATCCAGCGCCACGACTTCGCCTTTGAGGGTGCCGACCATGACCAGGCCATAACCCACGCCTACGGCGCCGGACACGGGCAACTCAAGGTCTTTTTTCCACTTCACGTCGCCGTTCATGCGATCCATGGAGATCACCACGCCGGTCACGTCAGCGGCCACAATGTTGTCACCGTCGATTGCCGGTACCAACATGTTGTAGGTTTCGCCCTGGCCATCACCAATGGAGCGGCTCCACTGCTTTTGCAGGACCACTTCTTCCTTGAAGCTGGTCAGCTCGGCCGGAGGCAGTTCTTTTTTACTGTTGCTGCTGCAACCCGCGGCCAGAACGGCCAGAGCCAGCAATGCTGCATGTTTCCAACGGATCACGTCACGCATCCCCTTTGGCCAAGTCGTCCAGCTTGATTTGTAAGCCACCGACCGCCGCTTCATCAGACAGCGCCGCCTTGGCTTTTTTATACGCAGCATTGGCTTCGTCGGTACGACCCAATTGGACCAGAAGGTCGCCCTTGAGCTCTTCGCGAGTGGCTACAAATGCCTTGTCAGCATCGCCGTCGAGCAGTTTGAGTGCTTCGTCAGCTTTGTTCTGTGCCGCCAATACCTGCGCCAGGCGCTGACGTGCGATTTCACCCAGGGTTGGGTTGGTCGGTTTGTCGGCGATTGCCTTCAGTTCTGCAGCGGCGTCATCCAGCTTGCCGGTATCGACCGCGACTTTCGCGACAAACAGGCTGCCGTATTGGGCGTAGGTGCTACCGCCGAATTCACTTTTGAGCTTGCCGGCCAGGTCAGCTACCTGTGCAGGATCAGGTTTGCCAGTTGGCGTCAGCGTCGTTTCCAGCAGTTGCTGATAGAGAATCGAGGCGCCTTGGGACTGGTTGGCCTGATACTTCGTCCAGGCTTGCCAGCCGAACACCACTACTAAAGCCAGCAGGCCGCCAGTAACCAGGGGCTTGCCGTTACGCTGCCACCAGTCCTTGAACTCGGCCAACTGCTCATCATCAGTACTCGACACCCCAATACTCCTTAATCGCTAAATTCGGCTGTTCGACAGCTTCAACCCTGCACAATACAGGTGGCCAAGTGCGCAGCAAGCGCATCAAAGGCAATGTTCTGTTGCTCGCCCTGGCCACGCAGGGGTTTGAAACCTATCACTTGCTGGGCCAGTTCGTCATCGCCGAGGATCAGTGCGTACAGCGCACCGCTCTTGTCAGCCTTCTTGAACTGGCTCTTGAAGCTGCCGGCGCCGGCGTTTATCTGCAGGCGCAGGTTTGGCAGTTGGTCACGCACCTGTTCACTCAAGGCCAGGGCAGCCAGTTCGGCAGCCTCGCCAAAGGCGCAAAGGTAGACGTCCACCTGGCGGGAGATTTCTTCCGGGACCTGCCCCAGGGTTTCGAGCAGCAGAATCAACCGCTCGATACCCATCGCAAAACCCACGCCCGAGGTCGGCTTGCCGCCCATCTGTTCGACCAGCCCGTCGTAGCGGCCACCCGCGCACACGGTGCCCTGGGCGCCGAGCTTGTCGGTAACCCACTCGAACACGGTCTTGCTGTAGTAATCGAGGCCGCGCACCAGCTTGGGGTTGATCACGTAGGGAATACCGGCAGCATCCAGGCGAGCCTTGAGGCCCTCGAAGTGCGTACGGGACTCGTCGTCCAGGTAATCCGCCATTTTCGGCGCATCGACCAGCACGGCCTGGGTGTCGGCGTTCTTGGTGTCCAATACGCGCAACGGGTTGGTTTTCAGACGGCGCTGGCTGTCTTCGTCCAACTTGTCCAGGTGAGCACTGAGAAACTCCACCAGGGCTTCGCGATAACGGCCACGGGACTCGCTGGTCCCCAGGCTGTTGAGTTCAAGCTTGACGGCATCGCGAATGCCCAGCATGCCCCACAGGCGCCAGGTCAGCACGATCAGCTCGGCGTCGATGTCCGGACCGTCGAGGTTGAACACCTCCAGGCCGATCTGGTGGAACTGACGATAACGGCCTTTCTGGGGGCGCTCGTGGCGGAACATGGGGCCGATGTACCACAGCTTCTGCGGCTGGCCGCCACCGGTGAGGCCGTGCTCGAGCACCGCGCGCACGCACGCGGCGGTACCTTCCGGACGCAGGGTCAGGGAGTCACCGTTGCGGTCTTCAAAGGTGTACATCTCTTTTTCGACGATGTCGGTCACTTCACCGATGGAGCGCTTGAACAGCTCGGTGAACTCGACGATCGGCATGCGGATCTGCTTGTAACCGTAGTTATCCAGCAGGCGCGCGACAGTGTTCTCGAAGTAACGCCACAGTGGCGTCTGCTCCGGCAGGATGTCGTTCATGCCACGAATGGCTTGCAGAGACTTGCTCACATCAAATCCTTAAGTTCGTTCTTAGCCGCGCGCGATCAGCGCTGCGTCAGCCGCGACCTTTTCGGCCGCTTTCTCGCGGATCAGCTTTTCCAGCTCATCCACCAGATTGTCATTCGTCAACTTCTGCGACGGTTTGCCGTCGATATAAATCAGGTTTGGGGTACCGCCGGTCAGGCCCACATGGGCTTCCTTGGCTTCACCCGGCCCGTTGACCACACAGCCGATCACCGCGACATCCAGCGGCACCAGCAGGTCTTCGAGACGCAACTCCAGATCGTTCATGGTTTTCACCACGTCGAAGTTCTGCCGCGAGCAACTCGGGCAGGCAATGAAGTTGATGCCACGGGAACGCAAACGCAGGGATTTGAGAATGTCGTAGCCGACTTTCACTTCCTCTACCGGGTCTGCCGCCAACGAGATGCGGATAGTATCGCCAATCCCTTCGGCGAGCAGCATACCGAGACCCACTGCAGATTTCACTGTGCCTGAGCGCAAACCGCCCGCTTCAGTGATACCCAGGTGCAATGGCTGCACGATTTCCTTGGCCAGCAGGCGGTAGGCTTCAACCGCCATGAACACGTCGGAAGCCTTCACACTGACCTTGAAGTCCTGGAAATTCAGGCGTTCAAGGTGCTCGACGTGGCGCAGGGCCGACTCAACCAGCGCCGCCGGGGTAGGCTCGCCGTATTTCTTTTGCAGGTCTTTTTCCAGGGAACCGGCGTTGACACCGATGCGGATTGGAATGCCGCGATCACGGGCAGCGTCCACCACCGCACGCACACGGTCTTCGCGACCGATGTTGCCTGGGTTGATCCGCAGGCAATCCACGCCCAGTTCGGCGACGCGCAACGCGATCTTGTAGTCAAAATGGATGTCGGCAACCAACGGCACCTTGACCAATTGCTTGATACGACCAAAGGCTTCAGCAGCGTCCATATCGGGCACGGAAACCCGCACGATATCGACGCCTGCGGCTTCCAGACGGTTGATCTGGGCCACGGTGGCAGCCACATCATTGGTGTCGCTGTTGGTCATGCTCTGCACCGCGATGGGCGCATCACCGCCCACCGGCACCGAGCCGACCCAGATCTTGCGCGATACGCGACGTTTGATTGGAGATTCGCCGTGCATGACTATTGTCCCAACTTGAGGCGAGCGGTCTCGCCACTGGTGAACGGCGCCACGTCCACAGGCTGGCCGTTGTAGGCCACTTGCGCGCCACGGGCATAGCCCAGACGCAGCGTCAAAGGAGGCTTGCCGCCCTGGTCGAGCGTATCTCCCTTACGCTTGAGACCGCTAAACAGCACTTTGCCATTGCCATCGGTGACTTGCGTCCAGCAGTCAGCGACGAACGTGATCTGGACACGGCCATCACCGGCGATCAACGCAGGGGTGGTGGGCGGCGACATGACAGGTGTTGCCGGAGCAGCGGGGACAGGAGCCGCTGGGGTCTGCGCCTGCGTCGCTGGCGTATGGGGCGGGGCAGCAACCGGTGCAGCGGGAGTTTCGGGTGTCGCTGGAGCCGGTGCGGCGGCCGTCGTAGTCGGGGCCGTTTGCAGCGCAGGCTGCTCACTGGCCAGCGGTGCTTCAGGCGCGGCCTGGCCGTCAGCCACGGCCTGGTCTTCCGGCTCATCCAGCGGGTGAATCTGGGTGGTGCCGTCGGCGCTTTCGACTTCGACGTGCTCCATGGCGTTGCTGGTCAGATCCTTAGTACGCAGGGAGGCCTGGTCTTGCCACCAGAGAAACCCGCCGCCAATCACGGCGATCAGCAACAGCAGGCTGACAATTCGCAGAATCGTGTGGGAAACCCGCACCGGTTCTTCGATGCGACCCAGGCCATGGACATTGCTGCCTTGAGAGTCGGTACCGGTGAACTGGTCGAATTCCTGAACCAGAGAGGCCTGGTCGATCCCCAGCAACTTGGCATAGGCGCGGATATAACCGCGGGCGAACGTATGCCCTGGCAGCTTATCGAACGCGCCGGCTTCCAGGTTGGCCAGGGATGTGGTGGTCAAATTGAGCTTGAGGGCCACTTCCGCCAGCGACCAACCATTGCTTTCGCGGGCCTGACGCAAGGTGTCGCCTGGGTTTACGCGATTCGCTGCTACAACTTCCGGGTGCGCCGCTTTCATCATTGCTCCGACAGGTATTGCTGATATTCCGGCGTACCGGGATAGAGTCGTTCGAGTTGCTGGCCAAACCGTGCGGCCGTGTCGCGGTCGTCATGAACCGTCGCCAGGCGCACGCCGAGCAATAGACTACGTGCATTTTGCCCACTGAGCAGGCTAAAACGCTCGTAATAGTCACGTGCCGGCACATAATGCCTGTCTTCGTAAGACAACTCAGCCATTTCGAGCAAGGCGCGTGGCTGACGACTGTTCAGGTGCAGGGCTTTTATCAGTTGCTGGCGGGCGTCGTCACGCTGACCGAGGCGCATAGAGGTCACCCCGAGGTTCTCGAACACCCGCGAGCGCTCCGGGTAGAGGGTATCGGCGGACGCTTGCGCAAAATAACGCGCAGCCTGGTCATAACGTTTCTGTTCGAACAGGAAGCTGCCGTAATTGTTCAGCAGCCGCGGATCCGCGGGCCGAGAGGCCAGGGCCTTACTGAAATACTGTTCCGCCAATTCCGGCTCGGCCTGGGCCTGGAACACCAGCGCCAGTGCGGCATTGGCGTCGGCATCACTGCCGTCAAGCTCAAGGGCCTTTTTCAACGGCACCTTGGCCTGCTCGCTCATGCCCTGCCGAAGGTAGCCCAACCCCAGCTGTACATAGGCAACTCGCGCTTCGTCACGACCTTTGCCGGTTTGCAAAGGGCTGTCATGGCCCGATGAAACACAACCGGCCGTGAAGCCGGTAACAAGCAGCAGCAGCGCCAGGCGCAAGGGCATAGAGATCCTCTCTCAGATTCGATTCACAGCAATTTGCGGTAGATCGTCGGCGGCGTTCAGTTCACGCACGGCGATATAACGCTCGCTGCGGCGGGTGCGGTCCATCACCTGCCCTACCAATTGGCCACAGGCGGCGTCGATGTCTTCACCACGGGTGGTGCGCACGGTGACGTTGTAGCCGGCCTGGTGCAGTTGATCCTGGAAACGACGGATGGCGTTGTTGCTCGGCCGCTCGTAACCAGAATGAGGAAACGGGTTAAACGGGATCAGGTTGATCTTGCACGGGGTGTTCTTGAGCAACTCGATCATCTCGACGGCGTGTTCGACCTTGTCGTTGATGTCCTTGAGCATGGTGTACTCAATGGTCAGCACGCGCTTCTCGCCCAAGGTCGCCATATAACGCTGGCAGGATTCGAGCAGCATCTTAAGCGGATACTTCTTGTTGATCGGCACCAATTGGTTACGCAATGCGTCATTGGGTGCGTGCAGCGACAACGCCAGGGAGACGTCGATGTGCTTGGCCAGCTCATCGATCATCGGGACCACACCGGAGGTCGACAGGGTCACACGGCGCTTGGAGATGCCGTAGCCGAGGTCGTCCATCATCAAATGCATGGCCGCAATCACGTTGTCGAAGTTCAGCAGCGGCTCACCCATGCCCATCATCACCACGTTGGTGATGGCACGGTCGACGGTAGCCGGGACGCTGCCAAAGGATTTGTTGGCAATCCACACCTGCCCGATGACTTCGGCGGCGGTGAGGTTGCTGTTGAAGCCTTGCTTGCCGGTGGAGCAGAAACTGCAGTCCAGGGCACAGCCTGCCTGGGACGAAACGCACAAAGTACCGCGCTTGCCCTGGGGAATGTACACGGTCTCGACGCAGCTGCCGGACGCCACGCGTACCACCCACTTGCGGGTGCCGTCGCTGGAGATGTCCTCGCTGACCACTTCGGGACCACGGACCTCAGCAATAGCCTTGAGCTTGTCGCGCAGGGCCTTGCTGACGTTCGTCATGGCGTCGAAATCATCGACGCCAAAGTGGTGAATCCATTTCATTACCTGACCGGCACGGAAACGCTTCTCCCCGATTGAGTCGAAGAATTTCTCCATTTCCGGCTGGGTCAGCCCCAGCAGGTTGGTTTTAACAGTCGATGTAGTCATGGATTCACCCTCACTCTTTAAGCCGATGCTTAGCGAGCGGTTACTTCAGTAGCGGCGAAGAAGTACGAGATTTCGCGAGCAGCAGCGGCTTCGGAGTCCGAACCGTGGACAGCGTTGGCGTCGATGGATTCAGCGAAATCAGCACGGATGGTGCCGGCAGCTGCTTCTTTAGGGTTGGTGGCGCCCATCAGTTCGCGGTTCAGAGCGATGGCGTTTTCGCCTTCCAGAACCTGAACAACAACAGGACCGGAGATCATGAATGCAACCAGGTCACCGAAGAAACCACGAGCGCTGTGTTCAGCGTAGAAGCCTTCAACTTCAGCTTTGGACAGTTGCTTGAGCTTCGAAGCTACAACCTTCAGGCCGGCTTTTTCGAAACGAGTGGTGATCTCACCGATGACGTTTTTTGCAACAGCGTCAGGCTTGATGATGGAGAAAGTACGTTGAACAGCCATGGTGTAACTCCAGAAACGGTAATTTACGAAAAATTAAACCCGCGAATTATACGCGGGTTATTGGGTATTGCCTAACTGCGTAAGGTGGGGGCCGTCAGTCCTGTTCTTCTTTCCAGGCAGTCTGGATAGCTTCAAGGACCTTTTCGCCGCCACGATCCCGCTCATCCTCAAACCCTGGCAAAGCCATGACCATGTCACGCAAAGCAACAAAATTCAGGGAATAGGGATCAAGATCCGGGTTGCCATCGGCCAACAGGATAGCGATCTCTTGCACATCAACCCATTTAAGACTCATGACACTTCCTTGAATCAATGCGGCGCTTCGGCTGCATGGTTGAGCGAATATTTCGGAATTTCGACAGTGATGTCTTCAGTCCCCACCTTTGCCTGACAGCTTAGACGCGATTGCGCCTCAAGGCCCCAGGCACGATCGAGAAAGTCCTCTTCCAGTTCATCGGCTTCCTCAAGCGAGTTGAAACCCTCGCGAATGATGCAATGACACGTGGTACAGGCACACACACCACCGCAAGCACTCTCGATTTCGATGTGATTGTCGTGGGCAACTTCGAGGATGGACTTGCCGGTCTCAGCCTCCACAACCATACCGTCCGGGCAATGCTCGGCGTGTGGCAGAAAAATGACCTGCGGCATTAATTATTCCTCGATTTCATTCAGGTTGCGTCCCGCCAGGGCGGCTTTGACCGTCTGGTCCATGCGGCGGGCAGCAAAGGCATCGGTAACTTGCGACAGGCGCTTGGTCTGTTGCTCGATGGCATAACCATCGTTGCCTTTCATCAGTTCGGCCAGTTCCTGCATCTGCAGGTCGATGACCATGCGCTCTTCAGCATCCAGCAGGCGTTCGCCATCAGCGTCAAGGGCGCCCTGCACCGCTTCGAGCAGGCGCTGGGCATCCACTTGCTGTTCGCGCAGTACGCGGGCGACCTTGTCGTCACCGGCATATTGGAACGAGTCCTTGAGCATCTTGGCGATTTCGCCGTCAGTGAGGCCGTAGGACGGCTTGACCTGGATACTGGCTTCAACGCCCGAACCCAGCTCACGGGCGGCCACGCTGAGCAGGCCATCCGCGTCGACCTGAAAGGTCACGCGGATTTTCGCCGCGCCCGCGACCATCGCCGGGATGCCGCGCAATTCAAAACGCGCCAGGGAGCGGCAGTCGCTGATCAGCTCACGCTCGCCTTGCAGCACATGAATCATCATGGCCGTTTGGCCATCTTTGTACGTGGTGAAATCCTGGGCGCGGGCAACGGGGATGGTCGTGTTACGCGGAATCACCTTCTCCATCAGGCCGCCCATGGTTTCCAGCCCCAGGGACAACGGGATCACATCAAGCAGCAACAGCTCACCGCCATCGCGCTTGTTGCCGGCCAGGGTATCGGCCTGGATCGCGGCACCGATGGCAACGACTTGATCCGGGTCGATTTCTGTCAGCGGCTGGCGACCGAAGGCTTCGGCAACCGCGTCACGGACACGCGGCACACGGGTTGAGCCACCGACCATGACCACAGCGCCGACATCTTCCAACTCGATACCGGAATCACGCACGGCACGGCGGCACGCTTTCAGGCTGCGGGCAACCATTGGCTCGATCAACGCATCAAAGGCTTCGCGAGTCAGTTGAGCCGACCAGCTACCGTAGGAAACTTCAACAGAAGCGGCATCCGTCAGCGCCTCCTTGGCCGCGCAGGCGGTTTGCAGCAGGTTGCGCTGCGCGCCCGGATCCAGGTCAGCCGACAAGCCGGCACTGCTGATGATCCAGCCCGCGATTGCATGATCGAAGTCATCGCCGCCCAGGGCGCTGTCGCCACCGGTGGCCAGCACCTCAAACACACCACCGGTCAGACGCAGGATCGAAATATCGAAGGTGCCGCCGCCCAGGTCGTAGATGGCGACCAAGCCTTCGGCATGTTGATCCAGGCCATAGGCCACGGCAGCAGCCGTCGGCTCGTTGAGCAGGCGCAGCACATTCAGGCCGGCGAGTTTCGCCGCATCCTTGGTGGCCTGGCGCTGAGCATCATCGAAATAAGCCGGAACCGTGATCACTGCACCGACCAACTCACCACCCAATGTGGTTTCTGCGCGCTGGCGCAGCACCTTGAGGATATCGGCAGACACTTCCACCGGGCTTTTCGGGCCCTGGACGGTGTCGATGAAGGGCATGTGGGATTCGCCGCCGACAAAGCGGTAAGGCAGTTGATCACCCAATTGCTTGACGTCGGACAGACCGCGTCCCATCAAGCGCTTGACGGACAGCACAGTATTCAGTGGGTCAGTCGACGCGGCCAGTTTGGCCGACTCGCCCACTTCGGTGCGATCGAGGTGATAGCGCACGGCTGACGGCAGGATAACCTGGCCGTCGGCGTCGGGCAGTGGCTCGGACAGGCCGCTGCGCAAGGCAGCAACCAGGGAATTGGTGGTGCCCAGGTCAATCCCGACCGCCAGGCGACGCTGGTGCGGTTGAGGGCTTTGGCCGGGTTCGGCGATTTGCAGTAGAGCCATGGTAATCAGGTCTTATCTGTCTATCAGGCGTGCATCACGGGCAGCACTGGGTTAATCGTCGAGGCGCTCTTCTAGCTGGCGCACTTCGTAGGTGAGCTTGTCGAGGAATTGCATGCGCCGCATCAGGCGTTCGGCCTGTTCGCGTTGCGCCGCATCATCCCAACAGGCTGCGAAGCTTTCGTTGAGCTCATCCTGGGCCGCCTTCAGACGGCGCTTGAAGACCACGACGCCAGCCACATCGGCTTCGTCCTGCAAGTCTTCGAGCTCTTCGCGCCACTGCATTTGCTGCATCAGGAAGTCCGGATCATGCACGGTGACTTCCATCGGCAACTCACCACCCTTCATCGCCAGTAAATAACGCGCGCGTTTCGGGGGGCTTTTGAGCGTCTGATAGGCTTCGTTGAGGCTGGCCGATTGCTCCAGCGCCAAGCGTTGCTCACGCTCGGAAGCGTCGGCAAAGCGGTCCGGATGCACGCCACGCGCCAACTCACGGTAGCGCGTAGCAAGCTGCTCAAGGTCCAGCCGAAAGCTCGGCTGCAGCTCGAATAAAGCGAAATGACAAGGAGTACCCACGAGTCGCCTCAGATGTTGAAGCTTTCGCCGCAGCCACATTCACCGCGAACGTTGGGGTTGTTGAACTTGAAGCCTTCGTTCAACCCTTCCTTGACGAAATCGAGTTCGGTGCCGTCCAGGTAGGTCAGGCTTTTAGGGTCGATGATCACTTTCTCGCCGTGACTTTCGAACACCTGGTCTTCCGCAACTACCTCGTCGACGAACTCCAGCACATACGCTAGGCCGGAACAGCCTGTGGTGCGAACACCCAGACGAATCCCCTCACCTTTACCGCGCCCATCCAGGGAGCGTCGCACGTGCCGCGCAGCCGCTTCTGTCATGCTGATAGCCATCGTTGACTCCTTACTCGTCGCCAAATGCTTAGATCAAGCCTTTCTTCTGCTTGTAGTCGCGTACGGCCGCCTTGATGGCGTCCTCAGCGAGTACCGAGCAGTGGATTTTCACAGGCGGCAAAGCCAGCTCTTCGGCCAACTGGGTGTTGCTGATGGTGACAGCCTCATCCAGGGTCTTGCCTTTCATCCACTCGGTAGCGAGGGAGCTGGAGGCAATGGCGGAACCGCAGCCGTAAGTCTTGAACTTGGCATCTTCGATAACGCCAGCGTCGTTGACCTTGATCTGCAGGCGCATCACGTCGCCGCACGCCGGAGCGCCGACCATGCCAGTGCCGACATCAGGATCTTCCGCGTCCATCTTGCCGACGTTGCGCGGGTTTTCGTAGTGGTCGATGACCTTTTCGCTGTAAGCCATGGTACTGAATCCTCACTCATCAGGGCCGCTCTGGAACCCTGTAAAAACGCCTGCGTTTTCCGCCACGTTCCTACAGAGCTTGGGTGGCGGCTTCTATAGTTAGTGTGCCGCCCACTCGATCTTGGAGATGTCGACGCCATCCTTGTACATGTCCCACAGCGGCGACAACGTACGCAGTTTGTTGACGGCTTCACAGACTTTCTGCGCGGCGTAGTCGACTTGCTCTTCGGTGGTGAAACGGCCAAACGTAAAGCGGATCGAGCTATGTGCCAGTTCGTCGTTGCGGCCCAGGGCGCGCAGTACGTACGAAGGCTCAAGGGACGCCGAGGTGCAGGCAGAACCGGACGAAACCGCCAGGTCCTTGAGGGCCATGATCAGCGACTCGCCTTCGACGTAGTTGAAGCTCAAATTCAGGTTATGCGGTACGCGGGCTGTCATGCTGCCGTTGACGTACAGCTCTTCGAGGTCTTCGACCTGCTTGTAGAAGCGGTCGCTCAAGGCCTTGATGCGCACGTTTTCGGCAGCCATGTCTTCCTTGGCCACGCGGAACGCTTCGCCCATGCCAACGATCTGGTGGGTCGCCAGGGTGCCCGAACGCATGCCGCGCTCGTGACCGCCGCCGTGCATGGCGGCTTCGATGCGCACGCGAGGCTTGCGGCTCACGTACAGCGCGCCGATACCTTTAGGACCGTAGGTCTTGTGGGCCGAAAACGACATCAGATCGACTTTCAGCTTGGACAGGTCGATGTCGACCTTGCCGGTGGACTGAGCAGCGTCGACGTGCAGCAGGATGCCCTTGGAACGGGTCAGCTCACCGATGGCCGCGATGTCGTTGATGGTGCCGATTTCGTTGTTCACGTGGATCACCGACACCAGAATGGTGTCATCACGCAGTGCGGCTTCGATCATCGCCGAGGTGACGATACCGTCGGTGGTCGGTTCGAGGTAAGTGACCTCGAAGCCTTCACGTTCCAGTTGGCGCATGGTGTCGAGAACAGCCTTGTGCTCAATCTTGGTGGTGATCAGGTGCTTGCCCTTGGTCGCATAGAAATGCGCCGCGCCCTTGATCGCCAGGTTGTCGGACTCGGTAGCACCGGAGGTCCAGACGATTTCACGCGGATCTGCGCCCACCAGGTCTGCGACCTGGCGACGAGCGTTCTCGACCGCTTCCTCGGCTTTCCAGCCGAATACGTGAGAACGGGAGGCCGGGTTGCCGAAGTTTCCGTCAACCAGCAGGCATTCGCTCATCTTTTGCGCGACACGCGGATCAACCGGGGTGGTCGCTGAGTAATCAAGGTAAATCGGCAATTTCATGGACTTTCTCCTAAATCAGGCTGGCTGGCGTGCCGTTAGCTCTTCGGCTGTCACTCGACGGCGGACGCTTCAATCTTGTCCAGACGCGGCGCCTTTGTATTGCAACGGCGCTGGTCCTGACGCTGGGCTACTTCTTGCACCTCACGGCGAGTCACAAGATCAGCCAAGCTGATACCACTCAAAAACTCATGGATCTGCAGGCTCAAGTCACACCATAAGTGGTGCGTCAGGCAGGTATCGCCGGCGTGGCAGTCACCCAGCCCCTGGCATTTGGTCGCGTCGACGGACTCGTTGACCGCATCGATCACCTGGGCGACCTGGATACCCTGCATATCGCGGGACAGTTGATAGCCACCACCCGGACCCCGCACGCTGGACACCAGATTGCTGCGGCGCAACTTGGCGAACAGCTGTTCAAGGTAGGACAGGGAAATGCCTTGGCGCTCGGAGATATCGGCCAGGGACACCGGCCCAGTTTGCGCGTGCAAAGCCAGGTCGAGCATGGCAGTCACCGCGTATCGGCCTTTTGTAGTCAGTCTCATGGACAAGTACCAAGGTGTTTCAGAATGGGAGCAAGTATGCGATTCCCGAGTATTTAAGTCAACTATAAGACCTAGTACTTTAGTCAGGATTACCCGTAAAAAGGGCGCGCGAATCATAGCAGGATGGGGTGGGGACGAATAGCGGGAACAAGACCGAACAGGAATTCAGAGAGCAATAGCATGGCAGAGACATGCACCCGATAACGGTGAGTCAGTCGACATAGATGGCGCCTGACATACTGCGATCGACCACAAGCCCCTTCCCACAAGGGGCTTGTGATGACAGGAGACTTCAGCCGACCTTGGAGGCCGCTTCATCTTTGATCTGCGCGAAGTCCTCTTCACGCAGCTCAGGCAGATCCTTCGCACAGTAGCTGCTGCCCAGTTCCTTCAAAGCGCCGCACATGCCATCCAGCTTGCCGTCCACCGCTTGCAGGTGATCGAGCAGTTGACCGATGGCACGGGCCACTGGGTCAGGCATATCCTCACTGACACCATAGGCGTCAAAGCCAATCTTCTCAGCCATGGCCTTGCGCTTGGCCTCCTGCTCATCGCCGACTTCCGGCTTGACGATGATTCGCCCAGGAATACCTACGACGGTGGCACCCGGTGGCACAGCCTTGGTGACAACCGCATTGGAGCCCACCTTGGCACCCGCACCGACCGTGAACGGCCCCAGAACCTTGGCACCCGCGCCCACCACTACGCCGTTTTCCAGCGTCGGGTGGCGCTTGCCTTTATTCCAACTGGTGCCGCCCAGGGTTACGCCCTGGTACAGAGTGACATCATCGCCGATCTCAGCGGTCTCACCAATAACGATACCCATGCCATGGTCGATAAAGAACCGACGCCCCACCTTCGCACCCGGATGAATCTCAATACCGGTCAACCAGCGTCCGAAGTTGGACACCAGCCGCGCCAGCCATTTCCAACCCATACCCCACAAGGCGCCGGACAGACGATGGATCCAAATGGCGTGCATGCCCGGATAGCAAGTCAGCACTTCAAAGGCGTTGCGCGCCGCAGGGTCACGGTGAAAAACACTCTGGATATCTTCTCGCAGACGCTCGAACATTTTTAATCCTTCCGCTTAAGCAGCTCGCCACGGGCCGCTTTCTGGGTTTCCGTGAGGATGCCACGCAATATATTCATTTCCGCCCGACTGACCGAGCTGCGCCCATATAAGCGACGCAGGCGCGCCATCAAGTGCCGTGGCTTTTCTGGGTCAAGGAATTCAATGGCCACCAGGGTTTGCTCAAGGTGCTCATAAAATCGTTCCAGCTCGTCCATGGTTGCCAACTCGCCACTCTTGGTTGAGGCAACCTCTTCCTTTTCCATTTTGCTAGGCTGACCGGCGGCGGCCAGCCAAGCCATGCGCACTTCGTACGTCAACACCTGCACCGCTGCGCCGAGATTCAGCGAGCTGAACTCAGGGTCTGAGGGTATATGCACGTGATAGTGACATCGCTGCAGCTCTTCATTGGTCAGGCCGGAATCCTCGCGGCCAAACACCAAAGCGATTTCAGCGCCACCGACAGCCTCCTCCACCACCTTGGTGCCGCACTCACGCGGATCCAGCAACGGCCAAGGAATCCGACGGTCGCGGGCGCTGGTGCCGAGCACCAGATTGCAGCCGACCAGCGCATCCTCCAAGGTGGCGACGACCTGAGCTTTTTCAAGCAGATCGTTGGCGCCGGATGCACGGGCATCAGCCTCGTGGTGCGGAAAAACGCGCGGTTCGACCAGCACCAGGCGCGTCAGCCCCATGTTTTTCATGGCTCGCGCCACCCCGCCGATATTGCCGGGATGACTGGTATTGACCAAGACGACACGAATGTTTTGCAGCAAGGGAGGCGCTCTCGGACACGGGAAAGGGGAGCAAATCTTACAGAACAGCCTAAGGTTATGCCACGAAAGCTCACGTCGTCCTTCACCTGAAGAAAGTTTCTGCTAGAATGCCCGGCTTTCTTTAACAACCTTAGGTGACACATCCATGCAGCCCATGCTGAATATCGCGCTGCGCGCCGCCCGCAGCGCCAGTGAATTGATCTTCCGCTCCATCGAGCGCCTGGATACCATCAAGGTCGACGAAAAAGACGCCAAGGATTACGTATCCGAGGTGGATCGCGCCGCCGAACAGAAAATCATCGACGCGCTGCGCAAGGCCTACCCTACCCACGGCATCCTCGGTGAAGAAACCGGCTTGCACAAAGGCAGCGGCGAAGGCGAAGACTACCTGTGGATCATTGACCCACTGGATGGCACCACCAACTTCCTGCGCGGCATCCCACACTTTGCGGTAAGCATCGCCTGCAAATACCGTGGCCGCCTGGAACACGCCGTCGTACTCGACCCGGTTCGCCAGGAAGAATTCACCGCCAGCCGTGGCCGTGGCGCCCAGTTGAACGGTCGCCGCCTGCGCGTCAGCGGTCGCACCAGCCTGGACGGCGCCCTGCTGGGTACCGGCTTCCCATTCCGCGACGACCAGATGGACAACCTGGAAAACTACCTGGGCATGTTCCGCGCCCTGGTTGGCCAGACCGCCGGCATTCGCCGCGCCGGCGCTGCCAGCCTGGACCTGGCCTATGTGGCCGCAGGTCGTTTTGATGCGTTCTGGGAGTCAGGCTTGTCCGAGTGGGACATGGCTGCAGGCGCGCTGCTGATCCAAGAGGCCGGCGGCCTGGTGAGCGATTTCACCGGCGGTCATGACTTCCTGGAAAAAGGCCACGTCGTCGCCGGCAACACCAAATGCTTCAAGGCCGTACTGACAGCGATCCAGCCGCACCTGCCTGCATCGCTGAAGCGCTAAGCGAGCGAGCACAAAAAAGCACCCCTCGGGGTGCTTTTTTTATACCTTTAAAAAGCTTATTGCTGATTCTGACCCAGCACCAGACGCCCTTCCTTATCGACCGGAATCTGACCGCCTGGGTCACGGTCCATACGCACCGAACCCTCTTTGCCATCCAGGGTGTAACGCACGTCATAGCCGACCACTTTGTCGCTGATGTCATTGACGGTGTTACAGCGGGTTTGCGTCGTGGTGTAGGTATCGCGGTTCTGCATGCCTTCCTGAACCTTGTTACCCGCGTAACCCCCACCGACTGCACCGGCTACGGTGGCCAATTTCTTACCGTTACCGCCACCGATCTGGTTACCCAGCAAGCCACCAGCCAAGGCACCGACGACGGTACCGGCGATTTGATGCTGGTCCTGCACCGGACGCTGCCGGGTTACTGCAACGTCCTTGCAGACTTCGCGAGGGGTCTTGATCTGGGTTTTCACCGGCTGCACTGCCAGCACTTGCGCATACTCAGGGCCGCTTTTTACCAGGCTGTAGGTGGCAACAGCACCCCCGGCAGTCACACCGACAGCACCCAATACCGCACCAACCAGTAACGACTTGTTCACGTTGAACCTCCTGACCATCACAAACGGACCGAAAGATCCGCGCTATACCCAGCCTTGGAGCAAAAAAAAAGGCACGAGTTCAATACTCATGCCTTCTTTGTAACAGCAGATCAACGAGCCCCCATCAAGGACGGTCGTCGACCTCCTTGTCAGTGGCAGCCGGAGGGATCAAGTCTTCGGTACTGAGGTTCAGCCAGATCAACACCACGTTGGCGATGTAGATCGACGAGTAGGTACCCGCCAGAACGCCGATAAACAGCGCCAGGGAGAAGCCCCACAGGTTATCGCCACCGAAGATCATCAACGCAGCGATCGCCAGCAAGGTGGAAATCGACGTCGCCATGGTCCGCAGCAGCGTCTGGGTGGTGGAGATGTTGATGTTCTCGATCAACGTGGCCTTGCGCAGTACACGGAAGTTCTCACGAACCCTGTCGAATACCACGATAGTATCGTTGAGCGAGTAACCAATGATCGCCAGCACCGCCGCCAGCACCGTCAGGTCGAAGGTGATCTGGAAGTAGGCCAGGATCCCGACAGTCACGATCACGTCGTGGATCAGCGACACAATGGCGCCAACACCGAACTTCCATTGAAAGCGGAATGCCAGGTAGATCATGATGCCGACCAGCGCCATCAGCATGCCCAGACCGCCCTGATCGCGCAGCTCTTCACCCACCTGCGGACCGACGAACTCGACGCGCTTGACCGATGCCGGGTTTTCGCCGCCGACCTTCTGCAGCGCCTCAGCCACCTGGTGACCCAATTGCGGGTCTTCACCCGGCATCCGCACCAGCAGGTCGGTGGTCGCACCAAAGCTCTGTACCACGGCTTCGTGATAACCGGCCTTGACCAGCTCGTTGCGCACCAGGGTGACGTCGGCCGGCTTCTCGTAGGTCAGCTCGATGAGCGTACCGCCGGTGAAGTCGAGACCGTAGTTCAGGCCCTTATGGAACCAGCTGAACAAGGCCAGAACGGTAAGGAGCACTGTGGCGCCGAACGCAATGTTGCGAACGCCCATGAAGTTGATTGTACGTAACATGGCAGCCCCTTAAATCCACAACTTCTTGAAGTCACGCCCGCCAAAGATCAGGTTGACCATTGCGCGGGTCACCATGATGGCCGTGAACATCGAGGTAAAGATACCCAGGGACATGGTCACCGCAAAACCTTTGACTGGGCCGGTGCCCATGGCAAAGAGAATCCCGCCGACCAGCAAGGTGGTCAGGTTGGAGTCGAGGATCGCGGTAAATGCCCGGCCGAAGCCTTCGTTGATTGCACGCTGCACGGTCATGCCCGCCGCGATCTCTTCACGAATGCGCGAGAAGATCAGCACGTTGGCGTCCACCGCCATACCCATGGTGAGTACGATACCGGCGATACCCGGCAAGGTCAGCGTTGCACCCAGCAGCGACATCAGGGCCAGCAGCATCACCATGTTGCCCGCCAGGGCCACGGTGGCGATGATGCCAAAGAAGCGGTAGATGGCGATGATGAACAGGGACACGAACAGCATGCCCCACAGCGCAGCATTCACACCCTTGGTGATGTTGTCCGCACCCAGGCTTGGGCCGATGGTACGCTCTTCAGCGAAGTACATCGGCGCCGCAAGGCCACCCGCACGCAGCAGCAGAGCCAGCTCCGAGGACTCACCCTGACCGTTCAGACCAGTGATGCGGAATTGCGCCCCCAGCGGTGACTGGATAGTCGCCAGGCTGATGATCTTCTTCTCTTCCTTGAAAGTCTGGACAGGCACGTCTTTTTCGACGCCGTTGACGATCTGCTTGGTGTAGGTGGTCACCGGGCGTTGCTCAATGAAGATCACCGCCATGCTGCGACCGACATTGCTGCGCGTGGCGCGGCTCATCAGCTCGCCGCCGTGGCCATCCAGGCGGATGTTAACTTCAGGGGTACCGTGCTCGCCGAAACCGGCTTTGGCGTCGGTCACCTGATCACCAGTGATGATCAAGCCACGCTCGATCAGTGCAGGTGGGCGATTGCCCTCACGGAATTCGAATTCCTCGGAGGTCGCGCGCGAAGCACCTGGCTCCGCCGCGAGACGGAACTCCAGGTTGGCGGTTTTACCCAGGATACGCTTGGCTTCCGCCGTATCCTGCACACCCGGCAGCTCAACCACGATGCGGTTGGCGCCCTGGCGCTGAACGATCGGCTCGGCCACACCCAGCTCATTGACGCGGTTACGTACCGTGGTCAAGTTCTGCTTGATGGAGTACTCGCGGATTTCCGCCAGCTTGGCCGGGGTCATCGCCAGACGCAGCACAGGCTGACCGTTAAGGTCGGCCGGTACGATGTCAAAATCGTTGAAGTTCTTGCGAATCAGCGCACGCGCCTGTTCGCGGGAAGCTTCGTCAGAGAAACCCAGCTGGATAGCACCGTTGAGCTGCGGCAGGCTGCGATAACGCAACCTCTCTTTGCGCAGCAGGCTCTTCACGTCGCCTTCGTAAACTTTCAGGCGTGCGTCGAGGGCTTTGTCCATGTCGACTTCCAGCAGGAAGTGCACACCACCGGACAGGTCCAGACCCAGCTTCATCGGATGCGCGCCAATGCTGCGCAACCACTGTGGCGTGGTCTGCGCCAGGTTGAGCGCGACAACGTAGTCGTCACCCATGGCCTTGCGCACAACGTCTTTGGCCGGCAACTGGTCTTCTTGCTTGGTCAGACGCAGCAAGCCGCCTTTCGAACCAGCCGCCAAGGTTGCCGCTTTAACCTGGATGCCCGCATCAGTGAGCGCTTTGCTCGCGCGCTCCAGGTCAGCCTGATTGACTTGCAGCGACGTGCTGGCGCCAGAGATCTGGATCGCCGGGTCATCAGGATAGAGATTGGGAGCGGAATAAATAAAACCGATCGCCAGCACCGCCAGGATCAGTACGTATTTCCACAGAGGGTATTTGTTCAGCATCACGCCGCCCGCTTATAACGCGGGGCGCCTTGCGCGCCCCGTCGATTGGTAAAGGTTGGAACTTAGATCGCTTTGAGCGTGCCTTTTGGCAGCGTGGCGGCGATGGCGCCCTTCTGGAACTTCATTTCCACGGTGTCGGAAACTTCCAGAACCACGAAAGCATCGGAAACCTTGGTGATCTTGCCGGCGATGCCGCCAGTGGTCACGACTTCGTCACCTTTCTGCAGGCTGCCCAGCAGGTTTTTCTGCTCTTTGGCACGCTTGGCCTGTGGACGCCAGATCATCAGGTAGAAGATAACCAGGAAGCCGACCAGGAAAATCCACTCGAAACCACCACCCATAGGGCCAGCAGCGGCAGGCGCGGCAGCATCAGCCATGGCGTTAGAGATAAAAAAGCTCATTTAGCACTCCAGTTGCAAATAGTGAATCTTAGGGTCGGAAAACTCAGTCCAAGGGCGGCACAGGGAGCCCGCGCTTGGCATAGAAGGCATCGACGAAGGCGGCCAATGTACCCTGTTGAATAGCCTCGCGCAAACCAGCCATCAGGACTTGGTAATGGCGCAAATTGTGGATGGTATTCAACATGCTACCCAGCATTTCCCCGCACTTGTCCAGATGGTGCAGATAAGCACGGGAGAAGTTCTGGCAGGTGTAGCAATCACAGGTTGGATCCAGCGGCGAATCATCATGGCGATGGAACGCATTACGGATCTTCAGCACGCCTGTATCGATGAACAGATGCCCATTGCGGGCATTACGGGTTGGCATCACGCAATCGAACATGTCCACACCGCGGCGCACACCCTCTACGAGATCTTCCGGTTTGCCAACGCCCATAAGGTAACGAGGTTTGTCAGCAGGCATCAGGCCCGGCAGGTAATCCAGCACCTTGATCATCTCGTGCTTGGGCTCGCCCACCGACAGCCCGCCGATGGCCAGACCATCGAAGCCAATCTTGTCGAGGCCTTCCAAAGAACGCTTACGCAGGCTTTCATGCATGCCGCCCTGGACGATACCGAACAGGGCTGCGGTGCTATCGCCATGAGCATTCTTCGAGCGCTGAGCCCAGCGCAGCGACAGCTCCATGGAAATCCGCGCGACGTCTTCATCGGCCGGGTACGGCGTGCACTCGTCAAAAATCATCACGATGTCGGAGCCCAGGTCACGTTGGACCTGCATGGACTCTTCAGGCCCCATGAACACTTTGGAACCATCCACCGGCGAGGCGAAGGTCACCCCCTCCTCCTTGATCTTGCGCATGGCACCCAGGCTGAATACCTGGAAGCCGCCGGAGTCGGTAAGGATCGGGCCTTGCCACTTCATGAAATCATGCAGGTCGCCATGCTTCTTGATCACTTCGGTGCCCGGGCGAAGCCACAGGTGGAAAGTGTTGCCGAGGATGATCTCGGCGCCGGTGGCGACGATGTCGCGCGGCAGCATGCCCTTTACGGTGCCATAGGTACCGACAGGCATGAACGCCGGCGTCTCCACGGTGCCACGCGGAAAGGTCAGGCGACCACGGCGGGCCTTGCCGTCGGTGGCCAACAGTTCAAACGACATACGACTCATAAGGTTTCCTCTGGGCCGCGTGGCGCCGGATTGCGGGTGATAAACATCGCATCACCGTAGCTGAAAAAACGGTACCCATTGTCAATGGCAGCCTGGTAAGCGGCCATGGTTTCGGGGTAACCGGCAAATGCCGACACCAGCATTAAGAGCGTGGATTCCGGCAAATGGAAGTTGGTCACCAGGCAATCGACCACGTGGAACGGCCGGCCCGGGAAAATAAAGATATCGGTGTCGCCACTGAAGGGTTTGAGCACGCCGTCACGCGCGGCGCTCTCGAGGGAGCGCACGCTGGTGGTGCCTACGGCCACGACCCGGCCGCCACGCGCCTTGCACGCAGCTACCGCATCCACGACGTCCTGGCTGACTTCCAGCCACTCGCTGTGCATATGGTGGTCTTCGATGTTATCCACACGTACCGGCTGAAACGTGCCGGCCCCCACGTGCAGGGTCACATAAGCGGTCTCGACGCCCTTGGCGGCGATGGCATCCAGTAGCGGTCGATCGAAATGCAGCCCGGCCGTTGGCGCGGCAACAGCGCCAAGGCGCTGGGAGTACACCGTCTGATAACGTTCGCGATCCGAGTCTTCGTCAGGACGGTCGATATAAGGAGGCAGCGGCATATGGCCGACGCGCTCCAAGAGCGGCAATACCTCCTCGGCGAACTTGAGTTCGAACAGCGCGTCATGGCGCGCAACCATTTGCGCTTCGCCACCGCCATCGATCAGCAGGCTCGACCCCGGCTTCGGCGATTTGCTGGAGCGCACGTGCGCCAGCACGCGATGACTGTCGAGTACACGCTCCACCAGAATTTCCAGCTTGCCGCCGGACGCTTTCTGGCCAAACAGCCGTGCAGGGATCACCCGTGTGTTGTTGAATACCATCAAATCGCCGGGGCGCAAATGCTCAAGCAAATCAGTGAATTGACGGTGTGCAAGGGCACCGCTGACCCCGTCCAGGGTCAGCAGTCGACTGGCGCGACGCTCGGCCAACGGGTGGCGAGCAATCAGCGAATCAGGGAGCTCAAAAGTAAAGTCAGCAACGCGCATGATGGGGTTCGTCTAGCAGGGCCGGGAAGTCTAGCGGAAATAGTGAAAATAGACCATGAAACGTGATTGACCAACGGTAATCTCATCTCTATACTTCGCCGCCATTGAGCCCTGATGGCGGAATTGGTAGACGCGGCGGATTCAAAATCCGTTTTCGAAAGGAGTGGGAGTTCGAGTCTCCCTCGGGGCACCATCTTAAAGAAAGACCTTGAATATCAAGGTCTTTTTTTTCGTCTGTAGAAAAGCTGGAAACGTCGCCAGAAGCTGCCGTGGCCCTCAGAGAGAGAGATAATGAGAAGCCGCCACCAAGGAGCTGGGCAGCCCCTAAAACTGAGTGAACGACCTCACAGGCCGCAGACGTCCTTCGACTGCGCCACCTTCTCACTGGCAAACCACTCTGCCAGGCCGAACACACATCTAGACTCAGATACAGGTCTTATAGGCTTGGCGGACGGGCACTGCGCCTCTGGTATAAGCGTCCGAGCTACACTCCCTTGCAACTCAAACCTTAATCCGTTTAAACCACTGGTTCACACGCTCGCAATCAAACGCGACTGGATCAAAGACATCGCCATGCCATTCAACCATGGCGTCATGCTCTGAATGATCGGGGTTACCCATCGCCTCCAGAAACTCCTCGTAACCAGGCCCGCCGCCCACATCTTCCGGTGGGCAAGCATTGGCGCCGTCGATGCAGTACGGCACTTGAAGACAGGCAATAGCGGGTAGCGTTTTTTCGACCTTGATACAGTGATGCCAACTGTCATCAAAGTCGTAGAGATAATTGAATGTCCGCTTTCCGTTCAGCGCCTTAATCAGCGTTTTACGGGCTTCCGGGTTCACCGTCGGCCCCCAGCCATCAGGGTCGGGCATGCCGTAATTCTCACCAGCAATTTCAAACTCATGCAGACGGCTATCACTCCAGCCCATCACGACCTGGATGACAGGGTGCAATTTGCCCAAGGTGATGTTTTCAGGTACCGCGAACCGACGCCAAATCTTCGGAGTGATCCACTTCAGCTCGATGTGTAGCAATAACAGGTCGGGGGCGGGTTTGGGCAAACTGACGGTTTTAACCATGGGTCAGGCGGCCTCGCAGTGTTCAGAGTGGTTCAACGATATGTTACAGGACAGCAACTCGCTCACCGATTGACCGGGTGCTCGGCAATGCGCTCAAGCACGTAGGTCAAATAGGCCTGTGGGTTTAACCCGTTTAACTTGGCAGTACCTACCAGGCTGTAAATCGCAGCGGCTCGTTCTCCGCCGGCATCGGAACCGACAAACAGGTAATTCTTGCGGCCCAATGCGACGGAGCGTAGCGCCCGCTCGGCGGCGTTGTTGTCGATTTCGACCCGGCCGTCATCGCCGTCGCGCGTTAAGGCCTGCCACCGATTGAGGGTATAAAAGGTTGCCCCGCCCAATGCCGACTTTTTCGACAGCTGAGTCAGCGTCTGGTTAAGCCATGCGTGCAGGTGCTCCAGCAGCGGACTGGCTCGATTTTGGCGAACCGTTTTTCGCAGGTTGGGCGGCTGCACTCGAATCTCGCTTTCGATGGCATACAGGGCCGCAATCCGTTGCAGCGCCTCGGCGGCGAGGGGTGAAGCCTGGTCTTTGCAGACCTCGTAAAACTTGCGGCGAGCGTGAGCCCAGCACGCGGCGTCCTCAACAGTGCCTGTGGCATACAACTGAGCAAAAGCAGCCTGCAAGATCCCGCTAAAGCCCTTGAGATGAGCGCGCGGATGTTGCCCCTTGCCATATGCCCACGGGCGAGCCGTTTTGGTCTTGCCGTTGCCCGGCGCGAGCACGCCAATCGGCGTGTCGTCGGCATGGACTTTGTGATCGCTCATGACGTGGTGCTCAAGGACGTTCTGAGCAACTGACTGCTCTGGCCCATCCAGTCGGCCAGGGGGAAGCGTCTGCGGATCGGGGGCGCGTGATACGCAGCTTGCGACCTCAACTGCGAACTCGGAATGACACTTTGCCTGTGGCTGGACGACGGGAGTACGCGTTAGTTATCGCTGAAGCTTGTGCGTACTGGGTTGCGCTGTGCACTTTCCGAGCGCCCAAAACAAAACCCCTGTCTGCGTGAGCAAACAGGGGTTCTGGAATTTAATCTTGACGATGACCTACTCTCACATGGGGAAACCCCACACTACCATCGGCGATGCATCGTTTCACTGCTGAGTTCGGGATGGGATCAGGTGGTTCCAATGCT